>CAZWVH010000064.1:0-16292 GCA_964636945.1 uncultured Caulobacterales bacterium
GGGCACGCCCTCAAACATGAGCGTGGTGGCGGCGTTCGCCAGCGGGCCATAGACGATGTAGGTGTGGCCCGTGACCCAACCGACATCGGCCGTGCACCAATAGATATCACCGGGACTATAGTCGAACACATGCTCGTGGGTCATGCTGGCCCAGACCAGATATCCCCCAGTGGTGTGCAACACGCCCTTGGGTTTGCCGGTGGAGCCGGAGGTATAGAGGATAAAGAGCGGATCTTCAGCATTCATGGGTTCGGGGGGACAGTGCGCGTCAACGCCTGGCGCCAAATCTTGGTAGTGGACGTCACGGCCCTCGGTCATTGGAACGTCAGCGCCGGTGCGATGAAACACCAGCACCGTGTGGACACCTGAGGTGTCGTGATCAGGTTCCTTCAAGGCTTGATCCACATTGGCTTTGAGCGGAACTGTTTTGCCGCCGCGCACACCTTCGTCGGCCGTGATGATCACGGTGGAGGCGCAGTCCTCCACGCGCCCGGCCAGCGCTTCAGGAGAAAAGCCGCCAAACACCACCGAATGGATGGCGCCAATGCGCGCGCAGGCCAGCATGGCATAGGCGGCTTCCGGAATCATGGGCATGTAGATCGTCACCCGATCGCCTTTTTGGACACCGCGCGCTTTGAGCACATTGGCGAGGCGGCACACCTCCTCAAAGAGCTCCTGATAAGTGATGTGCTTGGTTTGGTTTTCCTCGTCGCCTTCCCAAATGATCGCCACATGATCGGCTTTGTCGGCCAAGTGCCGGTCGACACAATTGGCGCAAACATTGAGTTCGCCGTCGGCGAACCAGCGAATGTGCAGATCCTCCTTGGCGAAGGAGGCGTCCATCACTTCGGTGAATGGCTTGATCCAATCCAAACGCTGAGCGTGTTCGCGCCAAAATCCGTCCGGATCGGCAAGCGAGCGCGCATACATGGCGAGATAATCATTGTCCGACAACGTGCCTGAGCGTGCAAACCCATGCGGAACTGGGACCATGCGGGGACCGGCTGCCGTTTGTGTGGCCGTCGGCGTTGGCTCGGTGGATGGCATGGGCGACTCCTCTTCAGGGGAAGTTGCCGTCTGGGCATGAACTTCCGGCGCTGGCGCACTCTGCTCGACTGGGGCGGGTTTCCGCCCAGTTTCAGATGGCCCTTTGCCTTTCAGCCATGAGAATATGCCCATGCTGGCGCTCCCCTTGGTGTATTGCTTTGGACAGAGTCATACCTGTTCAGGGTCGCTTGGCAAAACCCGTTGGAGACGCGTGTTAGGCCGGCGAGGATTCACCGATCTCCACACCACTCAATTGGGGGCTCAAAGTCCACCACGCCACAATGGCTCCCGCGAGAACATTGGCTGCGGCAATACCGATAAAGGCGCCGATCGGTCCGTTCCATAGCGCGCCACCAATCCAAGCCGCCGGCGCAATCAAGGCCATGGACCTCAGGACTGTCATGACTAAAGCCGGTCGCGGACGCGAGAGACCATTGAACCCGGCAGACGCCGCCATGACGATCCCATACCCCCACATCGAAATGGGCGTAATCCATAGGTAAGCGGCGGCGATGGCGCGCGCCTCCTGATTCGCACCGATGATCGCATCAGTGATGAACCGGCCGCCCAAAGCCAGTACAACCGCCAACACCAAGCTCCATACGATGCAAAACACAACGCCTGCACGAAATGTTGCGCGAACCCGATGTGGCAGTCCCGCACCCTGGTTTTGGCCCGTCAAAGGTCCAATGACACCTGAGAGGGCAAACATAGGAATGACCGCAAAGGTCTCCACCCGGCTTGCGGCTGTGAATGCCGCGAGCGCTGCATTATCACCTTCACCGCCAAAACGGGCCAGGCTGGCGACCACAAATGCAAGCGCCACCGGGTTGATGCCGGTGGACACCGCGGCCGGCAGGCCCACCCGCGCCACCGTGATCCAATGGGCTTTGATGCTTTGCCAACTGGCTCCTGCGAAGGAGATCAGCCGTTCGCGAAACACCAGAATCAGCGCGAACAGCACCGCCGCGCACGCATTGGCCAGCACAGTCGCCAAGGCCGCGCCCGCCATTTCCATGCGCGGAAATGGTCCGACGCCAAAAATCAACAATGGATCGAGGATCATATTGATGAAGGCGGTCGAGATCATCAGCACGCTGGGCGTCATGATGTTGCCCAAGGCGCGCATAATCCCGTTAGCAATGACCGGGCCGGCGAGAAACACCAATCCCCAAAACCAAATCTGCAGGTAAATCACCGTCAAGTCTAACAACTCACCGCTGGCGTTCATCAACCGCGCCAGCAAGGGGCTCAGCCCGACCCCAATCACGCTGACCATGGCGCACACAATCAGACCGAGCAGAATGGCGTCCGTCGTCATGCGTCGGACTGCGTCACGGTCACCCGCGCCCACAGCGCGCGCCACAGCGGCGATAGCGCCAGAGCTCAGGCCAATCGCGACAGCAAAAACCGCAAAAGTGATGGGAAAGGCCACACCAACGGCCGCCAATTCGTTTTCTCCGAGCTGGCCGAGCCAATAGGCGTCAATCAGGGCCACCAAGAAATTGGCGCTAATGGCGATGCTCATGGGAACGACCATGCGCAATATGTGATCCATCACCGGGCCTTCGGTCAGCGCGGGGTTGCGGCGTTCAGACATGGAAAGTCCTGTGTGGCTTCAATGAATGATGAAAATTCTCGCCCTGTCGCCCGCGCAACCGTGGCGCTGGCGGTCATGGATGTGGGCTGAGATCATGGTCAAGTTTTGGAACTCAGTGATTGTGGGGTATGGGGCTTCGCCGGGGCCGCTCTCCCTTCCCACAAATCCCCAAAAAATCAAAATGGCTTGCGTGCAAAGATGATGAAGCCGTGATGACCGCCATGATTTTGATGGTCAAGGATGAACGACTTGAGACCAGCTTCGACCAGAATTTCTAACACGCGGGAAAAGGAATAATCGTACATGGTGATCACGCCGGTTTCAGCAAACCAGCGCGACACCCTCCAGCGCAACTGGTTCAGTGGGGCCGACCACCCACGCCACTCCGGCTTAATTTCATGGCTGAATGCAGTCACATGCAATGTCAAAGCACCACCCGGCGCCAGGGCCGCTGCGAGCGCTGCAATCATCGAATAACCGCGCTTTGGCGGGATATGTTGCAGCACAATGTAGCTGTTCACCCAGTCAAAGCCACCGCCCGCTTCCTCGATCGAAGCCACCACAGCGGTGTCGTCAAAACCAACTTCAGCCAGATGCCGCTTGCACAGCGTGCGCATGGTTTCTGCGATGTCCACGCCGACGGCGCGTTGCGCCCTTGAGCGCATGGGGATGAGCAGCCTGCCAACGCCACACCCGAAATCCAAAGCGGCATTGATTTTGGTTGGAACGCCCAGGTCCTTTTCCAATCTGTTTCTCACCTCGGCGACATAGTGTTCGCCAGAGGCAAAAAACTGTTCTTGAGTTGTCGCGTCTAACGTTTCCCCCTCAAATTCAGGATGGGTGACCACCGCCCAATACGGCGACTGCTCAGCCAGGCGTTGCCAATCGCGATCTGTGTCGCGTCCCAACAGCCGCGACGCCCGACGCTCTGCCATGCGACAGCTCCCTATTTAACAGCAGACTTCGCGGGTTTGGCGCGCTCATGTTCCACAATTGACCGATCGTCGACACCTTCATTGTGGGCCCGCCCCGCAATGTCATAGGCGGCAATGGACGCCATGGTCACAATGTCGGATACGGGCGCGCCCAGGCGACAAATCTGCACCGGCTTATCCAAACCCAAAAGCACAGGGCCGATGACCGTGGCGCCGCCGCCCGCAGCGAGCAGCGATGTGGAAATTGCCGCAGAGTGAATAGCGGGCATGACCAAAACATTGGCTGGCTCGGACAACCGTGAAAACGGATAAAGTCGGCGATGATCTGGGTCCAACGCCACATCTGCGCCCATCTCGCCTTCAAATTCAAAATCAGGATTACGCGTTTCCAAAATCTCCAGGGCCTCCCGCACCTTGACCGACCGCTCTCCGGGCGGTTGTCCAAAGGTGGAATAGGCAATGAGCGCCACCCGTGGAGTGAACCCCATGCGCCGTGCTGCAGCCGCGGCTTCACATGCAATGTCGGCGAGTTCATTGGCGTCAGGAAACTCGAGCACTGCGGTGTCAGCGATGAACAGCGTGCGGCCGCGCGTCAGTGCGACCGTCATCCCCATCACACGCTCGCCGGGCCGTGAATCGATCGCATGGCGGATGTCGCGCAATGAGGTGTCAAAATGGCGCGTGACGCCAGTGACCATCCCATCTGCGTCATCCATGGCGATCATACATGCGGAGAACACGTTGCGGTCCTGGTTGACCAAACGTTGGCAATCGCGGAGCAGATATCCCTCGCGCTGCAATCGTCCATAGAGGTACGATGTCAGGTCTGCATTGCGCACATAATTGCGCGCATTCACAATCTTCAGCGAATTGTCTTCAGGCAGACCCAACAGTTTGATATTGCGTTCGACTTGGTCTTCGCGACCAACGAGGATCGCCTCACCAAGACCCTGCGACTGAAAAGCGTATGCCGCGCGAATCACCGAGGGTTCTTCGCCCTCTGCAAACACGACCCGTTTGGGCTCGCTGCGCACGGCGATCTGGATACGCTGAAGCAGTCCGGCCGTCGGGTCCAGCCTGCGTTGGAGCGCATGTCTATAATTGTCCATGTCCCGGATGGGCTTGCGCGCCACACCGGTGTCTATCGCAGCCTGCGCCACATAGGGTGGGACAAAGGAGATCAAACGCGGATCGAACGGCGCGGGAATGATGTAGTCCCGACCGAAAGACAATCGGCGGCCGTGATAGGCGGTGGCCACCTCATCGGGCACATCTTCGCGCGCGAGCTCCGCGAGCGCCCTGGCGCAGGCCAATTTCATCTCTTCGTTGATGGTGCGCGCGCGCACGTCCAATGCGCCTCGGAAGATGTAGGGAAAGCCGAGAACATTGTTGACTTGGTTGGGATAATCTGACCGACCGGTGGCGACAATTGCATCGGGTCGGGCGTTCCGGGCCGCTTCGGGTGTGATCTCCGGGTCAGGGTTTGCCATGGCGAAGATGATCGGTTCCTTGGCCATGGACTTGACCATGTCTTCGGTGACGACGCCGCCCACCGAAAGCCCGAGTAAGACATCCCGCCCCTTTACCGCTTCAGGCAGTTCGCGCAAATCGGTGTCAATGGCGTGTTGAGCCAAACGCGGATGCATATTGCCCGGCCGTCCTTTATACACCACGCCCTTGCGATCGAGGATCACGGCGTTCTTGTCACGCACACCCAAACTCTTGATCAATTCCATCACTGATAAACCGGCCGCGCCCGCGCCGATCATGACAACCTTCAGATCTTCAAATTTGCGCTTGGTGAGCATGCAGGCATTGATCAAACCCGCCGCTGCAATAATGGCTGTGCCATGCTGATCATCGTGAAACACGGGCACATCGAGCGCCTCGCGCAAGCGGTCTTCAATTTCAAAGCACGCCGGTGCAGAGATGTCTTCCAAATTGATCCCGCCAAAGCTGGCGCCAAATCCGCGCACGCACTCCACAAACCGATCCACATCGCGTTCATCCACTTCGATATCGATGGAATCCACATCGGCAAATCGTTTGAACAGGACCGATTTGCCTTCCATGACTGGTTTGGACGCCATGGGCCCTAAATCTCCCAGCCCAAGAATCGCCGTTCCATTCGACACAACAGCAACGGTATTGCCCTTGGATGTGAAGTCGTAGGCAAGATCCTCGTCTTTTGCGATGGCTTTGACCGGCCAAGCGACGCCGGGACTATAGGCTAGTGAAAGGTCGCGCTGGGTGGACATGGGCTTAGTGGGCTGCACTGCAAGCTTGCCGGGCGTGGGAAACTTATGAAACGCGAGGGCTTCTGCTTCAGTGAATTCAGTCGCGCTGCCGTCCGACTTGGCCATGATTGGTTACATCCCTATTCAGTATCTTTCTTGCGCACTTTTCGGCCCATCCACATGCGGCTCGCAACTGGGCGTATGCGCCGATCACCGGTAGGATGCAAATTCTATCGGAAGGCAACAAGCGGTTTTGATTTTCTATCACGTCGGCGCCTTTGGGCTTGCGTTAACGTCCGAAATTGACGTTGTGTGCGTCTGGTCTGCCCATGAGCCTGGACAGAAGCATGGGCAATTTATGAGATTGTTTGAGGTTCCCCGTCGACGCGACGGCTTAGGTCTACTAGAACCGTGAGAGTCATCGGTCGCCAATCGGCCGAATTGGGGGAAGAGGGAGATGTTGATGCGCCGTTATATGTACGGATTGTTGAGCGCTGTGTTCGTCACGGCCTCACCTGCTTTGGCGCAAGTTGTGGTCTCCGAGGACACCAGCGATCCCATTGAAACCGCGACCATCGACGCGGGCGCGCCCAGTGATGTTGAGATTGAAAGCGGGGTCACGGTCGAACCAACCGATGGAACTGCGGTCACGATCAACTCGAGCAACACTGTAATCAATTCCGGGACGATCCAAGTTCAAGACGCGGACAACGCCACGGGCGTAAGGGTGTTGGGCGGCAACACCGGCGGGCTGACCAATCTGGGATCCATCAGCATCATCGAAGATTTTACTCCTGAGGATGTCGATGGCGACGGTGATTTTGACGTGACCGACGGGACCGGACCGAGCGGGCGGGCTATCGGTAGCGGACGCACTGGAATCTTGGTGGAGGGCGCATCGCCATTTGTCGGCGATATTACGAATGCGGGCAGCATTACCGTTGAGGGCAATGAGTCAGCGGGCGTGCGCATTCTGTCAGATCTGGAAGGTTCATTTAACTCAAGCTTCACCGACGAATCCGACGCCACGAGCCGGGGTGCAATCTCGATCATTGGCGACGACAGCGTTGGTGTGGACATTCAAGGGAATGTCTCCGGCGATGTGGAAATCGCCAACGTAACGGCGCGCGGGGCCAACACCGACGGCGTCAACATCTCCGGTGATGTGGACGGCGGTGTGATCTTTGAAGGCTCCACCAGCGCAACCGCCTTTCGCGAAACTTCGCGTCGGCCCACTAACGAATTGATCGCGCGGCTCGATGAAGACGACTTGTTGTCGGGCGGCTCAGCGGCCGTGATCAGCGGTGATGTGGCCGGAGGCGTTTTTGTGTCCGGCGCCACAACCGAAGAGACCGACGAGGATGATGACGGCGCCATCGACCTTCCTCCAACCGCCGTGCTTCAGACATTTGGCGATGCTCCGGCTCTTCTGATCAGCGCGAATGAGGACGAAGAAACCAATTCCATTGCGATTGGCGCAGCGCCACAAGGCGACGGTCATGGTTTGGTTGTGCGCGGCGTCGTCCAAGGAATTGGCGTGAATGATGACATTGACGCCAACGGGGTTCAGATCGAAGGCAATGCCAGCGAAAGTGTGGACCTTGCGGCGGGTATCGACGTTGGTCCTGTCGGTTCCATCTCTGCATCGACCTTTAGTGGCGACGCGACGGCGCTGAGCATCGGCGATAATGTGAGCGCGCCTGAACTTTCCATCGGTGGCACCAATCAATTCAGTGGCAATGGCCAGCGCGTCGTTGGCCGAGTTTCCGCAACGGTCAACACACCCGCTCGCACTGAGGACCCCGAAGGCGATCCCACCCCCGAAGCGGTGGCGTTGGACATCGCCGAAACCGCTACGATGAATCGCATCGTCAATGATGGAAACATCACGGCGTCGATTGGCGGTTTTTTTGATGAAGGCGATCCCGAAGACGAGTTTGACGATGAATTCGTGGCGCGCGGCGACGCTTACGCCATTCGCGACGCGTCTGGCTCACTCACCGAAATCCAGAACCGGGGCACAATTGCCGCCACCACGCGCGACTCACTAGATCGGATCATCACCGCAGGTGACTCCGATGTCCGCGTGGCCGCGGATTTGTCCAATGCGACGGCGGATATCTTGTTTGAACAATTGCGCCGCGAAACTGAGGAAATCGACAACACCACCGAAGAAGATCCCGACGCAGAGCCCACCTATTTGGTGGCGCAAGTGCCCAACGTTATCGGTGACGTCTTGTTTGGTTCAGGAAACGACACTCTCGATGTTCAGGCCGGTGCGGTGTTTGGCGATATCGCCTTTGGCGACGGCGCCGACACGCTGAACGTCGATGGTGGGACTTATGTCAATTCGGCGGGGGAGATCACCGACGAAGACGTGGTGATTGTGGGCGCGCTGACTGACAGTGACGGCCAACTCGCCATCAATGTGGTGGACGGGCGTCTTCAGATTACCAATCCGGAGCAAATCGATTTGACTTCGCTCAATGTGGGGTCGGAGGGCGAGCTTGTGCTCGAAATCAACGCCACCGACACCGACGCGGTCATCAATACGCTTCTTGCGGCGAGTGGCGGCGCGACCTTTGAGTCCGGCGCGCAGTTGTCGACCAATATTTCGGGGCTGATCGTCAATTCCATCAGCGTACCAGTCGTGAGTTCAAGCAGCCTCGTGGTCGATGGCGAAGTGAATGATCTCTATGATCAGAGCAGTTTCCTTTACACCGCCAATTTGAGTGTGAATGAAAACGATCCCAACACGCTGATTCTCAATCTGCGCCGGCTCACCGCTGAGGAGCTTGGCATGGATGCGGCGCAAGCGGCGGCCTATGACCCGCTTGCCTTCGCTGCAGCCGGCGATGACGAGCTGGCGTCGATTTTGGCGATGGCGAGCAATGAAGACGAGTTCTTCGGCGTGTATAATCAACTCTTGCCGGACTTCTCCGACGCCACGCTTCAATTTGCGATAGCGTTTCATGACATCGCCACAGGCGCTGTGGGCAACCGGCTCGACGCCGTGCGCGAGGGACGCGAATCCGCCGGCTCAATCTGGGTGCAAGAGACCGCCACATTCCTTGATCGAGAAAGCGTCGCGGCCAATCCCGGTTACCGCGGATATGGACTGGGTTTCTCCGCCGGCATCGACCGCCCGCTTGGTCCGCTTTACGCCGTGGGCCTGACCATGGGCGGGTTCTCAAGTCAGTATGAATCCCCAACCGGTTTTGACGAACCCCTGATTTATGAGTCGTTCACGCTTGGGCTTTATGCGGCCACCGAACTGGGTCCGCTCCTATTCGACGCGCATTATGGCGGCGGCTTTGACAAGTATGAAAGCGAGCGCGTTGTGCGCACGAGCAGCGTAATCGAAGGCACGAGTTTTGCCCGGCGCGCGCTCGCCGACTGGTCGGGCACCCACCAAGTGGGCGGCGCCCGCGTGTCAGCTCCCTTCTCCATCGGCGCATTCCGTGTCACGCCCGCCGTCTCTGCCGATTACATCCGCATTGACGAGGAAGGCTACCAAGAAACCGGCGGCGGCGGCCTGAACATCTCGCGCGAGGATCGCCTATCCGAGCTTGGATCAGCCACAGCAACGCTCGACATTGGGGCCCGTTTCGTCAACCGCATCCGCGGCTCCTGGTGGCAACCACAAATTCGGGTCGGCTACCGCGAAGAGCTGTTCTCCACACTGGGCCAGACGGTGGCGCAGTCCGCCAGTGGCGATCCATTTGTGCTTGACGTGACTGCTGAGTTGGAATCAGGCGCGACAGCAGGCTTCAGCCTGGCGGCTGGCAGTGAGTATTCCTCATTCGCCCTTAACTATGACGCAGTGATCCGCGAGGGCTTCACGCGTCACACCGGCCGGGCCACCTTCCGCCTGCAGTTTTGATTGAGGCGTCATGGCGAACTCCACAATCGGGGGCGCTTTCATCGGCTTCATGGCGTTGATTCTGGTGGGTTGCGGCTCCACGCCGCCGCCGGATCAACCCCTGAACGCCTGCAAAATCTTCGGCGATCGGCGTAGCTGGTATGACGCTGTGCTCGACGCGCGCGATCGTTGGGGCGCACGCCCGCACGTTTTGTTGGCGATCATTTATCAGGAATCAGCATTTGAAGCGAATGCGCGCCCTGATCGCACTAAGTTTCTTTGGGTATTGCCCGGGCCACGTCCATCCACAGCCTTTGGTTACGCCCAGGCCACTAACCCCACCTGGGAAATGTACAAGCGCGAAACCGGTCGCGGCGGGGCAGACCGCGATAATTTTCGCGCAGCATCCGACTTTGTGGGATGGTATATGCGCAAAAGTCGGCGTAACTCGGGCATCGCGTTGGACGATGCGTATCACCAATATCTTGCCTACCACGAGGGCTGGGGCGGGTATAATTCGGGCTCCCATTGGCGAAAGCGGGACGTTTTACGCGCCGCCGAGCGCGTGGCCAGCCTTGCTGGACGGTATCAGCGCCAACTGGCGGCATGTGAGGATCGGCTGCGGCGGCGTCGCTTTCTCTTTATTTTTTGACCGCTTAGCGTGAACTGTTCGGGGCTCAACATGATTGCCGCGTTCAAATTCCTGGTCCGCCGGATTATGCTGACTCAAGCGTTTCTCATTTTAGTGTTTGCGATTGTGAGTTTTGGGGCCGGGTATCGCGTCTTTTTCTGGCCGCCGTCACAAATCGTTGACGCCTGCGCGCTCATGACGGATCGGCCGGGATGGTGGCGCGCGGTGCGCGCCTCACAAGAACGCTGGTCGGTGGCGCCGGCGACCCAGTTGGCCGTGATCAAGCGCGAATCCAGCTTCCGTAGATTTGTGCATCCACCGCGGTTTCCCCCGGTGTTTGTTCGCTCCGTCCGTTCAGGCTACCGGCGCATTGACCGCGCCTTTGGTTGGTCGCTCAATGACTCATTCACCTGGCCCACACTATACACAGCGTTTGGCTACCCCCAGGCCATTGACGCCACGTGGGAGCTTTACAAAACCAACTTGAATCGGACCGTCGCGCTGCGCGTGCGCTTTGCCGACGCTGCCGACTTTGTGGGCTGGTATCTCAGCTATTTAAGAAGCAGGGACCGTATTGCCGCTGGCGACGTCTGCACACTCTACGTGGCCTACTATCTCGGTTCGGCCCAACGTGTTCGTTGTGACGTGGAGGAACATGCGGATCACACGGCGGTGCGCAAGGGGCGGGTTGTGGCCGAATACGCTGAAGCGTATGCCCATCAACTCAACGAGTGCGCTAGCCAACTGGACGCAGATAGCCGCTGGTGGGCGTGGCCGCTTGCGAAAATCCGCTTGCCTAATGGTGCAAACTGAGACTGTTTATCCTGTATGGCTAAATCATCTGCAGCAGCTGCCCAGCTCGACATGGCTGGCGAATACACCGCCCACGACATTGAAGTGCTCGAGGGATTGGAGCCGGTTCGGCGTCGACCCGGCATGTATATTGGTGGCACCGATGAACGTGCGTTGCACCATTTGTTCGCCGAAGTGCTCGATAATGCAGTGGACGAGGCAGTTGCAGGACACGCCGATCGAATTCATGTCACACTGCACGAAGACGGATCTGTGTCTGTGGCCGACAATGGCCGCGGCATCCCGGTGGATCCCCACCCCAAATTTCCCAACAAATCGGCGGCCGAAGTGATCCTGACAACGCTGCATGCCGGCGGCAAATTTTCAAAGAATGCTTATCAAGCGTCCGGGGGGCTCAACGGAGTGGGCGTGTCCGTAGTCAACGCGCTGTCGTCAGAATTGATATTGGAAGTGGCGCGCGGCAAATCGCTTTACATGCAGACATTCACCCGCGGGACGCCTGATGGTCCACTCAAGCGTGTGGCGGCGGCGCCCAACCGGCGCGGCACTACCGTACGCTTTACTCCAGACGACGAAATATTTGGTCACGACATCCACTTTCGGGCCCATCGACTCTATGCCATGACGCGCGCTAAAGCTCACTTACACCGGAAACTCACGGTGAATTGGCGCTGTGACATGGACCTGCCGGAAAGTGACGCGACCCCGCGAGAGGCCGTGTTGCACTTTCCCGGAGGACTTGGCGACCTTCTGACCGAACTTGTCGGCGAACGCGAAATGGTCACCGCTGCATCATTCGTTGGCCGAGCAGGTAAGGAAGGCCATCCGGGCGCGGTGGAATGGGCCGTCACCTGGACGCCGGCTGGCTTTGATGATGCGGACGGAGTGGCGAAGTCCTTTTGCAACACCATTCCCACCCCCCAGGGCGGGACGCACGAATCTGGCTTGCGGTCCGCCCTGACCAAAGGCTTACGCCAGTACGCTGAATTGGTGGGCGACAAACGCGCCGCCTCCATCATGCCCGACGACGTGTTTGGCGGTGCAGCCGCACTGGTCTCGGTGTTTGTCCGCGATCCCGAGTTTGTGGGCCAAACCAAAGAGAAACTGTCAAACGCTGACGCGGCGCGTACGGTGGAGCTGGCCGTGCGTGATCATTTTGATCACTGGCTGGCCGGCGCGCCGAAGGAGGCCGATAAGCTGCTCGCCTTTGTGGCGGAACGCGCTGAAGAGCGCATTCGCCGTCGCAAAGCGCGTGAAGTGGCGCGCAAGTCCGCCACTAAGCGTCTGCGCCTGCCTGGCAAACTCGCTGACTGCACAAAGGCGGACAGTGAAAACTCAGAAATCTTTCTCGTGGAGGGGGATTCAGCGGGCGGTTCGGCCAAGCAAGCGCGCAACCGCGAAACGCAAGCTGTGCTGCCGCTACGGGGCAAGATCCTCAATGTGGCGCAGGCGGGCGGTGACAAACTGTCGTCCAATCAAGAGTTGAGTGATCTTGCATTGGCCCTTGGCGTGCGTCTTGGCAAAAGTTTTGACGTGGACGATCTGCGTTATGAACGCGTGATCATTATGACGGACGCGGACGTTGATGGCGCCCACATTGCTGCGTTGCTAATGACGTTCTTTCTCCGGCAAACACCGGGGCTCATCGAATCGGGTCGGCTATTTCTCGCACAACCGCCGCTGTATCGACTTTCGCGCGGTGGTCAGCACGCTTACGCCCGCGATGATGCCCATAAGGACGAGCTACTGGAAAAACTCAAAAAAGGGCGCGGATCGGTCACGATATCCCGATTTAAGGGTCTTGGTGAAATGACAGCGCCCCAGCTGCGTGAAACGACGATGGATCCAGCCAGCCGGACACTGGCGCGTGTGGCGTTGGCGCATGGCGATGAAGACATGGCTGGGCTGGTTGAGACCTTGATGGGACGTAAACCCGAGCTGCGCTATCGTTACATTGAAGAAAACGCCCGGTTTGCCCCACCCGTTGATGTGTAAATCGCTGTATATTTGTGACGGTTAAAGACTGATTTCACGTCAGCAGCGTTGACGGATTGGTTAACCACTCAGTCCGTGATATTACCTGCGCGTGATTGGCTCAAAGTTTGCCTTAGGAGGGGTCAGGCGAACGGTTCAAAAGCCAATAACAGGGGCGCGCTGGGTAAAGTGTGGTAGATAAATCATGAGTTTTGCTGAGTTTGGGTTAAGCGAACCGCTCCTCAATGCAATTGAGGACGCTGGTTATTCGGAGCCAACTCCGATACAGCGAGAGGCGATCCCAGCCGCGCTGCAAGGTCGCGATGTGCTTGGTGTCGCACAGACGGGGACCGGTAAAACTGCCTCGTTCACCCTTCCCCTGATTGAGATTCTTTCCCGTGGTCGCGCTAAGGCGCGCATGCCACGCAGTATCATTCTGACACCGACGCGCGAGTTGGCCGATCAAATTGCGGATAATTTTGACAAGTACGGCAAAAATCACCGTCTTTCGAAGGCCCTGCTGATCGGTGGCGTATCGCTTCCTGCTCAAGAAAAGCTCTTGGCCCAGGGCGTGGATGTGCTGATCGCCACGCCAGGACGCCTGTTGGACTTGTTCAATCGGGGCGCCATTTTGATGAATGGTGTGCAGATTATGGTGGTCGACGAGGCCGATCGTATGCTCGATATGGGCTTTATCGACGACATTAAAGAGATTTTCCGCCAGACGCCGTTTACGCGCCAAACCCTGTTTTTCTCAGCGACAATGCCTCCAGCCATCGAGGCGTTCACCAAGGAATTCTTGCAAAACCCCGTGCGCATTGAGGTTGCCCGACAAGCCACCACCGCCGAGACGATCACGCAGTGGACAGTGCGCGCGCCAGAAGCAACGCCTAAGGTGAAACGCGCGGCGCTGCGCGCTGCGATTAAGTCCAGCAAGCTCCGCAACGCGATCATCTTCTGTAATCGCAAGCGGGATGTGGACATCGTCGCTCGGTCTCTCCAGCGCCATGGCCATGCTGCTGCAGCAATCCACGGCGATCTGGCGCAGTCGGTGCGCATGGCCACGCTGGACAAATTCAAGTCTGGCGAGATCAAGTTACTTGTGGCGAGTGATGTGGCGGCGCGCGGCCTCGACATTCCTGATGTCAGCCACGTGTTTAACTACGACGTGCCGCGTAATTCCGAAGATTATGTCCACCGCATTGGGCGTACAGGGCGCGCTGGAAAATCGGGAGAAGCGTTCACCATCGTCTCGCCGGAAGACAGAAAATTATTGAGGGCCGTAGAGTCCCTCATCAGTCGGTCAATCCCGGTGTATGACAAGATTGAAAGCGATGAATTGAGCGCCGATCAACAGCCTGCAAAGGACAAGCCGGTGGACGAAAAGCCTCGGCCTAGGCCGGTAAAGCCAACTGCATCAGCACAGGCAAAACGGCGCAACGACAAATCCAATTACTCTGATGACGTGGTGGGACTGGGCGACCACACGCCGGCATTTTTGCTACGCCCTGTGCCATAGGCGCACTGTCTGACGACTAAGCGGCCGGCGCCGGCATGATCGTAACACTTTCGCCACAACCGCACGCGTCGGTTTCATTGGGATTGCGAAACACGAATTTCTGATGCAATGGCGTCACTTCGTAATCAATCACCGAGCCGAGCAGAAACAATACGGCCTTGGCGTCAATGACAATGGGTACGCCTTGGTCCTCTACGCACTCATCGAGCGCTTCAGGTTTGGCGACATAATCCATCACATATTCCATGCCCGCACAGCCGCCGTTCTTTACGCCCACACGCAAATAACCGGCCCCGCGTTGGTCCATGATGGTGCGTACGCGGTCTGCGGCGCTTTCCGATAATGTCACGATTTTTGGTCTGGCCCGTCTCGCCATGCCTGTTGTGACTCCTCTCTAAACATTCGCTGTCTGCTGGTTGGCTGCGTCCTGCATCATCATGATGTGCTCTTCTGTATATGTGTCCACCGGCGGTAAATCGCGAGTGGCCAAGAACGCATTCAGCGCAGCATTGGTTTTGGGGCCCCACAACCCATCGACCACGCCAGGATTGAAACCCAGTCGCTCAAGAAATTGCTGCAGGGTGCGTACACTAATCTCCGGAACGCCTTCAGTGACATAGGTCTGGTGCGCTCGTGATAAGCGTTCATCGTAGCGATTTTGTTTGTAACCGGGTCCATTGTAGACGCGGGCAAACTGATCCCAGTCATTTTGTGCCAGCGCCGCGTCCAGGCCTTCGGTAGCGATGAAGTTAGCCATCGCCTTTAATTGCGCGTCTTCCCCTTCATACATCGAGGAAACCATTTCTTCCACCGTGGCGAAGCCAGCCTTGAGATGGTTGAACCCCATGACTTGACCAAGGCCCCAAGACGTGGACTTCAGCGCAGCCTCGTGATCGAGCTCCATAGCGCGCTGCAATCGATCGTATTCACCCTCACCGCCCACGTAATGGTCACGAGTCCAGGTGGCATAGCTGATTTCCGGGTGGGTCCCGCTGAAGGCGCCCCCCGTGAAGCGATGAAACCAATGACCTTCGAAGAGAATCTTTGGGCGACCGCTTGGCAAAAACCCCGCGCCTCGAGTCTCCACATTCATCACGGCCCAAAGCGCCTCCGGTGAGGCGGACAACACGCCAATGGCGGCGGCGAAACCTGCTGGACTGAGCGGTGACGCGGCTCCCGCGGCCAATTTCAGCGTTTCAGCCATGCCCTGTGGCGCCGGTTCGGGCGCAGCTGCGCTTGGCTCCTCGCCACCGAAGACCAAATCGGGCGGCGCCGACGATTGATCAGAGATGTCGGCCGGCGTCGGACTAACCGATGGCGAACCGGCCGGCTCTGCGGGTACAGGCGATGGCGGTGCATCCGTGCCCGGAAATGTTGGATCTTGTGGGCTTTCGGCCTGCGGGCGAACGGTTTCCGCCGGCGCCAAGTCGTCGGCAGGCGGCATGGTAACTTGGTCGGAACCCTGGGTTTCCGGTTGAGGCGCTTGGGGTGGAGGCGCGGGCGCCGGCGCCGGTTGGGGTGTCGCCACCACGTCCTCAACCTCAGTATCCGGGGGTGGCGCAGGTTGCGGCGCCGCCGCCTCTTGAGACTTTCCCCCACCGAACAAACGCTTAAAGAAGTTCCACACACCCATAACACTCTCCCACGCTGACGCCCCTCGCGTCATGGAGCACG
>CAZWVH010000065.1:0-16145 GCA_964636945.1 uncultured Caulobacterales bacterium
CGATCGTTGTCGCCTTCCAGGTTGTCGGCCTCGATACCGCGGTCACCCGCGTCATCACCCTGTTTCACAATCGCATACTGAACAGCGCCGGTCCAGCCGTCGGTCCAATCGAGCGAGTCGTCGCCAGCGCCGGTCACGACCACATACTTCGCGTTGGCCGCACCGCCGAACCATTCGACACCATCGTCCAGGTTGTTGTGGACTTGAATGAAGTTAAAATCGCCAGCCGAGCCGACAGCTTGGAAAGCAATACCGTTCAGCTCGTCAAGGTCGTTGACGCGGAAGCCCGCATATTTGACTTGGACATAGCGCAGCTCACCGCTGTCGTCGGCAGCGTCGGTTCCGCCGAAGAACCCGGATCCGCCTTCGCCGTCTTTCACGCAGTTTTCAGTGCCGAGATCAGCTTCGTCGCACGCGTTGATCGGCGCAAAACCGTTGATCACCAAGCCACCCCACTGACCGCGGTCAGTGTCGGGATCCACCGAGCCCTCAATATCCTGACGGCTGGTGAAGATGATCGGATCAGTCGCTGAGCCCACAGCATTAATGTCGGAGCCGCGCGTGATGAACACTGCATCATTCGAAGATGAGCCGAACACACGAGCGCCAGCGCCAATCGTCAAGGTCGCGTTCGTTCCGGCAGTATTGTCGCCGATGAACACAGGTCCATTCAGAGCAACGGTCACACCAGCTGGAATGTCCACGTCATCGGTGATTTCACCGCTCAATTGGCACACGTCGATGATGCTGCCGAAGCCGCCCGTGGCGTCCAAGCGAACCTCAGACGTACCCGATGGGCATCCACCGCCTGGAACAAAGTTGAAATCCGAAGGCGTTGGTGTTGGTGTCGGCGTTGGTGTCGGTGTTGTCGTTGGCGTCGGAGCCGGAGCGCCAGGCGACTCGATATCCGTATCCGAACAAGCAAAAAGCGCCACGCTAGCGGCGCCCACCATTAACACTCTGCGCAAATTGGTAGCGGCGGTCATGCGCTGCCCCCTTTTTCTAAATCCATGGTTGTTCCCCCTGAGACAACACCCCGCCAAGCATGCACGCATGGCGGCAAGCGCAACCTCAGAATCTGCCCACTGGGCACCTTCCCTTTAAGGAAATTTGAGCGTTTAGGACATATTCGTTTTGTGAAGTTTTTGTGACTAGCGCATGACAGCTAGGCATTTCCATCAGTGCACTGAGGGCACAGCTAGATGAATGCCTGGATCAATATTTCACGATAAAGCCAAATAACCCAAATACCAAGGCCAATATGTGGCCCAAATGCGATAAGTTGTGGACGTTGTTGGATAATTGCCCTGCTGGCCAGGGCATAAACCAGCCCGCTTAGCGAGGCGACAAGCATGACAAACGGCAATAATGGCCAGCCAAGCCACGCGCCTGCCGCGGCCATGAGCTTGGCGTCGCCCAGCCCTAATCCAGGCTGTCCCCGCACGCGTTCGTAGAGGAGTGACAATCCGGCAAAACCCACATAGCCCGCCATGGCTCCAATGGCGCTTTCCAGGCTTTGGCCCGCGCCGTGCAGGACGGCGAAAGCAAGGCCCGCCAAAATCAACGGCAATACAATGATGTCGGGGATCAGCAGTCGTTTAATATCAATTGCAGCGCATAACGCCAGCCCGCCCGCCAGCACGATTGACGCCAGCCATTGGCTTTGAGCTTGCACCAGAACGGCGCTCAGACAAAGGGTCGAGAAAATCAGGAGCGATACTGTAATTTCAAACCGGGTCACGTTCGCTCCAAACGATGTAGATAACCAAGGTCATGAGGGCGTGGCCTTGAACCCTTGTGCGTCGCCGTCTAGCTCACCAATGCGATCAAACAGTATGGCGGTGTCATGGTTAGCGTAAGTTCGAGCTTAGGTACAAAACGGCGATGGCGGAGACGACTCACCGCGAGTGGTCTCGCGCTCACGATCGGCGCAGGGCTCTCCTCAGCCCACGCACAAAGCGAACGTGACATCATCACCGTGACGGAGACCCGCACGCCGGACGAGCTGCTTGATCGGGCCAGCAATGCCTCGGTGCTCAGCGTAGATGATCTGGCGTTGATTGCGCCAACCCACCCCGCCGAGCTGCTCAATCGCGCCGCGGGGGTCAACATCCATCGCAATAACGGACGGGAAAGCTTGATTGCCATTCGATCGCCCGTGCTGAATGGCGGCGCCGGGGCGGGCTCGTTTCTGCTTCTTGAGAACGGCGTGCCATTGCGCGCCGCGGGATTTGGCAATGTGAACGCCCTGTTCGACGCTCAAAGCGAATTGGCCGACCGCGTGGAGGTGATCAGAGGACCGGGCGGGCCGCTCTATGGCTCCAATGCGCTGCATGGCGTGGTCAACTTTGTGCCGCGGCTTGATTTTCAAGCTGCCGACTTTGCAGAAATCGCCGCAGGCAGCTTTGAGCGCTATCGCGGGCGCGGAACGGTGTCGGGTCGGTGGGGCGCGCAGGATTTTCGTTTGGGCGCGGCGGTTTTCTCGGAAGGCAATTTTCGCGACCAGTCGCGCGTGGATGAACAAAAAGCGCAGTTGATCCATGCCACGCGTCTGTTTGGCGCCACAGCGACCACAGTGGCGTCAGCCCACAATCTTAACCAGGAGTCCGCTGGCTTCATCGAAGGCGACGATGCCTATCGAGACCGCGAGCTGACCAAAACCAACGACGATCCCGACGCCTATCGCGACGCACGTTCAGCCCGGATCGCCACGCGGATCGAGGCGCCGATCTCCGACCGTTGGTCGCTCACCATCACACCCTTCGCGCGATGGGTTGATCAGGATTTCGTCCTATTTTTCCTGCCCGGAAACGCCACGGAATCATCGGGGCACACATCGATCGGCTCACAGATAGACGCTTACTGGACGCCCACTACCGGCAGGCGTGTGATTTTCGGCGCTGAAGTCGACGCCACCCAAGGTTACCTCGAAGAAGTTCAAACATCGCCAACCGTGGGCCCGTTCGTTCAAGGGGTGCACTACGATTACGAGGTCAGCTCAGCCATGGGGGCCGTGTTCGCTCAACTGGATCAGGATTTGGGTGACCAATGGCGATTGTCAGCCGGCGTCCGTGCGGAGGCCGTCCGCTATGACTATGACACAGCCGCGCCGCCCGGCGAAGAAGGGCGCTTTTTGCGTCCCGAAGATCGCACCGATGACTTCACGCTGCTGGTTGCTAAGGCGGGCCTTGTGCGACGACTGGGCGATCGCTCCCAAGTTTACCTCAGCGCCGCGCGCGGCGCCCGAGCGCCTCAAACCACCGATCTCTATCGACTTCAGCCGCTGCAAACGCCCGATGGCGTTGAAGTGGAGACCTTAGACCAGGTGGAGCTGGGCGCCCGTGTGGGTTCGCCAAGCGGCGGACAGGTGCAATTGGCCGCGTTCTATGGACTGAAAGAGAACTTCTTTTTCCGCGACGCCGACGGCCTTAACGTCACGGACGGCGTGACCCGTCATCGCGGCGTCGAAGCGACCCTTGATCAGCCATTGACCGAGAGTCTCATTGCCAGTGCTGGCGTGACGTTCGCCCGGCATGACTATCGGTTCTCGCGCGCCGTCGGCAACGCGTCTGAGACGATAACCAAAGGCAATGACGTGGACACCGCGCCTCGGGTTTTCGGATCCGCCCAATTGGCGTGGTCGCCTTTATCAGCATTGTCCGCCGAATTGGAATGGGTGCATATGGGCCCCTATTACACCAATGCCGCCAACACGAACCGGTATCCGGGACACGATCTGATCAATCTGCGCGTGACCACGCAGCTTGGCGATGGCGCTGAGATCTTTGGCTCCGTTCGAAATGCGGCCAATGTTGACTATGCGGAACGGGCCGACTTTGCTTTTGGCAATGAGCGC
Source organism: uncultured Caulobacterales bacterium (assembly GCA_964636945.1). Classification (GTDB taxonomy): domain Bacteria; phylum Pseudomonadota; class Alphaproteobacteria; order Caulobacterales; family Maricaulaceae; genus CAZADA01. The sequence goes on from CAZWVH010000065.1 coordinate 3,857, forward strand.
TATCTGCCGGGACGCGGGCGCGTTTTCGAGATCGGCCTACGCACCCAATTTTGACATATTCGGCACACTGATTCCCTGAAATATCACGATCGAGGCAAACGATGGATCTGGCAAACACTGCGATACTCATAACGGGAGCTTCGCGAGGCATTGGAGCCGCCACCGCACGCCATTTGGCCAAATCCGGCGCTGCTTTGGCGTTGACCGCCCGTGACGAAACGCGGCTGAATGAATTGGCAAAAGCGTGCCGCGAGGCGGGGGCGCGCGACGTGGTGGCGCTGCCCGGCGACATCACGGACCAAAGCTTCGCGGAAAGCCTGGCGCCGTTGGCGGCCGAGCGATTGGGACAACTCAATGCCCTGTTCAATAATGCCGGGGTGTTGGATGTCGCCGCCTTTGATCAGGCCGACCTGACCAAATGGAATCAGATTCTGGACGTCAATTTCCGATCTTGGATGCACGTCACCCAGCCGGCCATTGAATTTCTCAAGCGCAATCATGAAAGTGCAATCATCAATCTGTGCTCGGTCGCGGGACGTCTGACATACCCTGGCGGCGGCATTTACACTGCGACCAAGCACGCCGTGCATGCCTGGTCGCAATGCATGTTTGAAGATTTTCGCGAAAGCGGGATGAAGGTATGCGCGATCTATCCCGGCTTCGTGCGCACTGACATGACAAGTTACGTGGATGGCGATCACGCCAAAATGATCCAACCTGACGACATTGCGCAAACGGTGAGCTTCATTTTGCAATTCCCAACCACAGGATGCCCAACAGAGATTGTCATTCGCCCACAATTGCCGCTCAATTGATCTTCGTTGGGCGAGCGCGCTGGGTGATGCGCGCTTCAACGCAAAAAATGGGTGCGCCCGGCGTTTGGCCCGGTCTATGGTGGGACAGCGCGGGCCTGTAGCTCAATTGGTTAGAGCTGGCGGCTCATAACCGCTAGGTTGGGGGTTCGAGTCCCTCCAGGCCTACCATTCCCAGGCGCGGCCAAGCGCCGCTTCGCGCACCGTTATTTTGACTGATTGGATGATGATGGCTGGAACGACGACTGAGCCGATTGGGCAACCATATCGCCTTGGCCATCAGCTTTTGCGACGAAAATAGGGATGATGAACACAAGGAGTGCAATCAAGATCTCTCCCAATGCAAAATGCATCGCGCCAAATCCTTCATCAATATCCCTCTGATCGTTTCGCACCTCGATTCATCGCCAATTGATATCTGATCACGGAAAGATACGCAACTTTCGCGGTGACCACTCAAGCTGGACTAACGCATTCGTCAGTCATTCATTCCCAATTCTTGAACGGTGGCCAGAGGCCGCCGAATTCTAACGAGCGCTTGCCAATGGCGCGGGTGCTGTTAAGGCGTGGCGATGATCACTTTTTTGCGTGAAAACTTTCGATGGATCGCCGGCGGCTTTTTGCTGACCTACTTTTCCAGCATCGGTCAGACCTTCTTCATCTCCGCGTCGGTCGGCGAATGGCGGAGCATGTTCGACCTCAGCCATGGACAATTCGGCCAGCTCTATATGCTCGCCACTTTGGCCAGCGCCATGGTCCTCCCCTTCGCTGGCAAGATCGTCGACATCATGCCCGAACATCGTGTGATCGCGTTGGTGGCCCCAGCATTAGCGGCGGCGGCCTTATTGGCTGCTCACGCGCCCAGCATCCCCGTGCTGATTTTGGCAATCTTTCTGTTGCGTTTGTTGGGCCAGGGCATGATGACCCACATTGCCCTCACCGCCACGGGCCGATGGTTCGCCGCCCAGCGCGGACGCGCCGTCTCGTTGGTCGTGCTGGGTCATCAGGGCGGAGAAGCCACACTGCCATTGATGTTTGCGTCGCTTGCCTCACTGGTCAGTTTCCAAGCCGGCTGGACCGGCGCGGCGCTCTTGGTGCTCGTGGTGGCGCTGCCCTTGGGCGTTTGGGCCTATCGGACGCCGCGCAGTCCGCGCGGAGTGGTTATGGACCATCCCCAGTCCACGCGCCAATGGACTCGCCCGGAAGTGATCCGCGACCCGGTCTTTTGGGTGTTATTGACGGGCGTTCTCGCGCCCGCCTTTATCGGAACCACAATCTTCTTTCACCAAGACTATCTCACAACCCTTCGTGGCTGGCCGCCACTCTTGTTCGCCCAAGGACTTACGCTGATGGCCGCGACCACGGTGGCGTTCGCGCTGATTAATGGCGCGTTGATCGACCGATTTGGGGCCGTGGCCGTATTGCCGTTTTTCCTACTGCCATTGTCCATCGCATGCCTGACCGCTGGGCTGGCGGTGGAAACATGGACCGTTGTGGTGTTCATGATGCTGTTGGGGATGAGTTACGGCATTTCCTCGACTTTGTTCGGCGCTCTGTGGCCGGAGATCTATGGGACCAAACATTTGGGCGCAGTGCGTTCGCTAGTGGTGTCCGCCATGGTTCTGGCCACTGCAGTGGGACCGGGTTTAACGGGAACACTGATCGACATGGGTTTGCCCTTGCCTGACCAGCTCTTGGCCATGAGCGCATATTGCCTCGCAATTTCAGCGGTTTTGGCGCTTTGCGCCCAGGTTCTGCGCCGACGATTCCACAGCCAATCGAGCTAGCGCGTCGGTTGAACACCATTTATTCTCCCGGTAGCCGATCGCGCTTATGTGGGCTATGCTGATGATCAGGGCGATAAGGCATGGGAGACCAAAATGCTTGGTTGGGCACTCGCGTTTCTTGTCATCGCAATCATCGCCGGCGTTTTTGGCTTTGGCGGCATTGCAAGCGGCGCCGCATCGATTGCGAAGATCATTTTCTTTATTTTTGTTGTCCTTTTTGCACTGGCGCTAATCGCCCGGCTGGTTCGCGGGCGGCCGCCCATCTAGACGGTCTGGGAAGCCAGTGACGCCACATTCTTCGCGCGCCGGCTGGGACGGGGTGTGGAACCTGCCAATGTGTCCTTATGACTGACTTTGTGTTTCACAGCGTACCCACGATCCGCGTTCAGACAGGCGGCGCCGCCCAACTGAGTGTGTTTCTCAATGACATTCATCGTGATGGAACAGCGTTCAAGCGGGTATTGGTCGTGACCGATAAGGGGGTGCGCGGCTTGGGTCTGCTTGATGGGGCGCTCGATAGCATGACCGCAGCCGGCGTTGAGGCTGTTGTGTTCGACGAGGTGATTGCCGACCCGCCTGACCATGTTGTGTTGGCGGCCGCACAAGCCGCCCGTGACTGTCACGCCGACGCCGTCATTGGTTTTGGCGGCGGCAGTCCGATGGACACGGCCAAAGTGGTGGCGGCCCTGGCAGCCGGCGCTCAATCATTGCAAGACATGTATGGCGTTGAAAAAGTCCGCGGACCGCGCCTGCCATTGGCGCTCATCCCCACCACCGCCGGTACGGGGTCCGAAGTGACTCAAGTGGCCATCATCACAACAGGGGAAACCACCAAAGCGGGCATCAGTTCGCCCATACTCTTCGCCGACTTGGTGATCCTCGATCCTTTATTAACCCTAGGCCTACCGCCCAACATCACCGCCTATACCGGCATCGACGCCATGGTGCACGCCATCGAAGCCTTCACTTCTCGCATCAAAAAGAACCCGCTTTCGGACGCTTCGGCGATCACGGCGCTCAAGCTGCTGTTCGGCGCCATTGGCCGCGCGTATGACGATGGCGCGGATGTTGAGGCGAGGCGTGACATGTTGTTGGGCGCAATGTTGGCGGGGCAAGCCTTCGCCAATGCCCCCGTGGGCGGCGTGCACGCCATGGCTTACCCGCTGGGCGGCTCATTTCATGTCCCGCATGGACTGTCCAACGCCGTGGTGCTCACCGAGGTGCTGAAGTTTAACGCTGAATCCGCCGCAGATCTTTATGCCGCGCTCGCCAGCGAGATCGACCAGCCAGCCACCGCCGCCGGTTTGATCAACGCGCTGGAACAGGTCATTGACGACTGCGGCATTGAACCCAGGCTGAGCCAGTTCGGCGTGTCGCACAATCATTTGCCCGGCATGGCAGAAGAAGTGGCCGGCAATGCGCGGCTTCTGCCTAACAATCCGCGCGAATTGACCTATAAAGACGCCTTGCGCCTTTACGGAGCCATATTGTGAGCGCCCGGCCGCGCGCGCGCCGCGCAGATTTCGTCGCCTTCGAAGCACTCGACACACGATGGGCGGACAATGACATCTACGGCCATGTCAATAATGTGGTCTATTACGCGTTCTTTGATACTGCCGTGAACCGGTTCCTGATCCAGGCCGGCGCGCTCGATATCCATAATGGTGATGTCATCGGATTGGTGGTGGAAACGGGTTGCCGATATCACGCCGCCATTGCCTTTCCTGATCGGATTGAGGCCGGCATGCGGGTTGCGCGCTTGGGCGCCACGTCGGTGCGTTATGAGATCGGCCTGTTTCGCGAAGGGGAAGAAACGGCGGTGGCCGAGGGATTTTTCGTGCACGTTTATGTGGATCGCGAGACGCGCAGGCCCCATGCCCTGCCCGAGAGCATGCGTGCAATGCTCGCTCCATTGGTGCGGTCTGCACAGGACGTCGGCTGAGCCAAAGCCGCACCTCACGTCGGCAACTCAATATCGGCGTGGCCGAATTGATTGTGGTATTGCGTAATGGTGCGACAGGGACAGAGGCTGACCAGTCGAGACACCAGTCGATTCGCGATAAAGCCCTCACAGTGTGACGCCGAGCGCGCTTTTGCACGACGTCGCACATCCCCAATTGAAGGTCGATAACAATGGTCGAAAGTCGATAAGGAGAGACACAATGGCCTTACGCATTAACGATACCGCTCCAGATTTCACTGCTGAAACGACAGCGGGCCAAATTTCCTTTCATGATTGGATTGGCAATGGATGGGCGGTGCTGTTTTCCCACCCCAAAGACTTCACACCGGTGTGCACCACCGAGCTAGGGTATATGGCCGGCCTCGCCGAGGAATTTGCGAAACGCAACACCAAGATCATTGGAATATCCGTGGACCCGGTCGACAGCCATCACCGCTGGAAACAGGACATTAAAGACGTGACCGGCCACAGCGTGGACTATCCCCTGATCGGCGATCCCGAACTGAAAGTGGCGAAGCTTTTTGACATGCTGCCCGCCGAGGCTGGCGACACATCCGAAGGCCGCACGCCGGCCGACAATGCGACTGTGCGCTCGGTATTCGTCATCGGACCGGACAAAAAAATCAAACTGTCCCTAACCTACCCCATGACCACAGGTCGCAATTTTGATGAGATCTTACGAGTCATCGATTCCATGCAATTGACCGCTAAACATAAGGTCGCCACGCCAGCTCAGTGGAAGCCGGGTGAGGATGTGATTGTGACGCCGGCAGTCTCGGACGACGACGCGCGCGCGGCCTTTGGAGAGTTCACGGCCGTCAAACCGTATCTGCGCACGGTGCGCCAGCCGGGGTCCTAACGCAAAGGACCAAGCGCACGTCGGTTCCTTTGGCAATCGGCGTGCGCTGATCGCTCTGATCGTTGCAAACTTGCCCTGGTCTCGCCGTCTAGGCGAAGAGAGATTCCACGATCGCAGCATGAGTTGAAATTCAATTGGCCTCCGGTAAGCTGGCGGTATGGTTGATACTGCGCCTCCGAGTAATCCGGTTGTAACGCCCGCCGAATGGGATGGTCTGATTGAACGTATCGTCGGCTTCCGACGGGAGCTGCACCAGCACCCCGAATTGCCCTGGCAAGAAGTGGAAACCGCCCGGCGGATCCGCCAGCAGCTCGATCGCTTCAAAATCTCCTGGCGCGCGTGCGCCGAGACAGGCACCGTCGCCACATTGGCTGCAAAGGCTTCGGGACGGCACATCGCCTTGCGCGGTGATATCGACGCCTTGCCCATCGTGGAGGCGTCCGGACGTGATTGGTCGTCCAAGCGGGACGGTTGCATGCACGCGTGTGGCCATGACGGCCATACTGCAACGTTAGTGGCGGCGGCGGCGTGGTTGAAACGCTGTGAAGAATCCCTGCCCGGTCCTGTGTCCTTACTGTTTCAGCCCGCCGAGGAAGGCGGGCATGGCGCCAAACGCATGATTGAAGACGGTGCGCTGGAGGGCGTTGACGTGATTTATGGCTGGCACAACTGGCCTGCCATTCCGTTCGGCAAGGCGGTGTGTCCCGACGGAATTGTCATGTCAGGCAACGGGACCTATCGCATCGCCATTCAAGGCGCGGGCGGGCACGCCAGCCAGCCGGAGCAAGCGCGCGATCCCGTGATTGCCGCTGCGGCGATCACCATGGCGCTTCAGACCATCGTTTCACGCCGACTGGCTCCGCAATCGGCCGCCGTGGTGTCGGTGTCCTCCATTGAAGCGCCAAGCGGCGATACAATTATCCCCGATACAGCCAAAATCGGCGGTAGTATCCGCTTTGCCAATCCGAACGATCGCGACCGCATCAATGGCTGGATCGAGGACATTGCAATGACCACCGCGGCTGCTTATGGCGTCGCGGCTGAAGTGGACATCGTCAAGCGATACAACGCCACGATCAATCATACCTATCCGGCTGAGGAGTTGCGCGGCGCGCTCAAGAGCGAATTGGGAAAGGAATGGCGCGATGAGTCGCTGGCCGTCCCCATCATGGCGTCGGAAGACTTCAGCTACTATCTCAATGAAATTCCAGGCGCTTTTGCGCTGATTGGCGCTGATGACGGCCAGGGCCACAATGAGCCTTGCCACAGCCCGCGTTATGACTTCAACGACCGGCTGATCCCGGTGGTCGCACGGGTGTTTGCGCGACTCACTGGCGCTGTGGAGCCGCCAGCGGCTCGCGGATCTGACACAACTCAATTGACTGCCTAAACAAGCACTTGGAGGACACAATGGACGGATTGGCTCGCGGATTGGATGTTTTCGACGCGTGGGAATCCGAAGTGCGCGGCTATGTACGCACCTACCCCACCGTGTTTGTCTCGGCCTCAAATGCCCGGCAGGTGGATGAACAGGGCGCCAGCTATATCGACTTTTTCGGCGGCGCCGGCGTTTTGAATTTCGGCCACAATAATGACCGCATGAAGCGGGCCTTAATCGAGTTTATTGAGGCCAATGGCGTTGCCCATAGCCTGGATATGGCGACCAGTGTAAAACGCGAGTTTATTCAAGCGTTTGTGGAAACAATCCTCAAGCCGCGCAATATGAACTATCGCCTGCAGTTCACCGGCCCCACGGGCACGAACGCGGTCGAAGCGGCCTTGAAACTGGCGCGGCGCGTGACGGGCCGCAGCAATGTGATCGCCTTTTCGCACGGCTTTCACGGCATGACCCTTGGCGCACTGGCCTGTACGGCCAATGCCTATTTCCGCAATGCCGCAGGCGTTCCCTTGGAGCATATCACCCGACTGTCGCTCGAGCATCCGCTCGACTCCATGCGCGCGGCCTATGCCGATCCATCATCGGGACTCGAGCCGCCTGCTGCGATTATGATCGAGGTGGTGCAGTGCGAAGGCGGGGTGTATTTGGCGTCTGAAAGCTGGCTGAAAGAGCTGCAAACCTTCGCGCGCGAAGTGGGCGCGCTCTTGATTATTGATGACATCCAAGCCGGTTGTGGCCGCACGGGTCAGTATTTCAGTTTTGACGGCATGGGGCTGGACCCCGACATCATCTGCCTGGCCAAAGGAATTGGCGGCTTTGGCACGCCGCTCGCCATGAACCTGTCAAAGCCGGAACATGATCGCCATTGGTCGCCGGGCGAACACACCGGCACTTTTCGCGGTCAAGGCATGTCATTTGTGGCGGGACGTGAGGGCATCCGGTATTTTGAGGACAACGCGTTTTTGGAAGACGTGCGCCGCAAGGGCGCAATCATGGAGCAAAAACTTGGCGCATTAGCCAACGAGTTTTCAACGCGTGGCTTTGAATTGCGCGGGCGCGGGATGGTTTGGGGCCTCGACACCGCCGACCCGGCTCTGTCGAAGGCGATCGTGGCGAACAGTTTCAAAAACGGATTGCTCATTGGAGGCTGTGGCACAGGCGGTCGCGTTCTCAAATCCATCCCCCCACTGACTATTCCCGATGACGACCTCAATGAAGGTCTCGACATCCTCACCACCGCAGTCCGCTCACAAGCGAAAGCAGAGGTGAAGGCGTCATGAAACAACGCGACGACATGACCTTTCCCGCAGCCGAATACGAACGTCGGCTGAACGAATTGCGTATGCGCATGAAAGAGCGTTTGCTGGAAGCAGCGATCATTTGCGACCCAGAAAACCTGATGTATCTTACCGATTATCAGACCACGGGCTATTCCTATTTTCAGGCCTTGGTCGTGCCGCAGGACGGCGAGTGCTTCATGGTCACGCGCAACTTGGAAGAATCCAATGTGTTGGCGCGAACATGGGTGGAGAAAACCAAGCCTTACGCGGACAATGGCGACGCCATTCAAACTCTGGTCGATGGCTTGCGTGAAACGGGTCTTGCCGGCGGAACGATTGGCTATGAACGCAACAGCTATTTTCTGCCCGCCTATCAGCAGGACCGCATCTTCACCGCAATGACCGATGCCAAGCTGATTGACTGCTTTGGTATCGTCGAAGAAGGGCGAATTACGAAGTCCGCCGTCGAGATCGAGGTGATGCGGCGGGCGGCCAAAGCCACCGAAGCAGGGATGCAGGCTGGCATTGAGGCGTGCGAAGCTGGTGTAACCGAGAACGAGATCGGCGCGGCAATCTCGTCGGCCATGTTCCGCGCAGGCGGCGAGCCGCCCGCGGTGATGCCCTATGTAACCTCTGGTCCGCGCACCATGATCGGCCATGCCACATGGGAAGGCCGCACCGTCGGTGATCAAGACCATGTCTTTCTGGAAATCGGCGGCTGCTATCGCCGCTACCACACCGCCATGATGCGCACGGTGGTGATTGGCGAGATGTCTCGATCCATGGAGGCGGCGCAGAACACCATGATCCGCGCGCTTGATGAGTTGAAACGGTACCTGCAGCCGGGACTCACCGTCTCGGACGCGGACAAGATCGTTCGCGACATCCTCAGCACCGGGGAACACACAGGCGGATTGATTACGCGATCGGGCTATTCCATTGGCATTGCCTTTCCACCGAGTTGGGACGAAGGCTATATGCTCAGCCTGATGCAAGGCGATCCAAGCATTCTCAAGCCGGGCATGACCTTTCACTTCATCCCTTGGCTGTGGGGGGTGGATGGCGACAAAACCGTGGGCATTTCCGACACCATCCACATCACTGAAACGGGAAGCGAAAGTTTCTTCACTCAGCCCCGGGAGTTCGCCGTCAAACCGGCCAAGTCCAAGCGAACCGCCTCGAATGGCAAATTGCGCACCGCAGCCCCCCCGGCGAAGGATGAGCCTGCTGCTGGGCAACAGGCGCATTCGTCCACACCGCCGCGCCACGCTGACTAACCCAACCTCGCAGCCCGGACCGACCTTGTTGGGATCTTAGGCCGGGCTATCAAGGAGTACGTTATGCTCACCGCCGTCAACCCGGCCACGGGAGAAATCGTCCGTCAAACAGAGGTGGAAACGCCACAATCTTTAGAGGGCAAACTCGCCAGCGCCGACGCGGCGTTCCAATTGTGGCGAAAGCGGTCATATGCCGAGCGCGCCCAAGTATTGACAGCCGTCGCCAAGCGGATGCGCGAGACTGTGGAACGGCTCGCACCGCTGATGACCGAAGAGATGGGCAAGCCCATCAAAGAAGCGCGCGGCGAAGTGGAAAAGGCCGCATGGTGCGCTGAACACTATGCTCAACACGCTGAAGGCTATCTGGCGCGCCAAGTCATCGCTTCAGATGCGGCAACCAGCTATGTTCAGCATCTGCCTTTGGGGACGGTCTTGGGTGTCCTGCCTTGGAATGCGCCCTTCTGGCTCGCGTTTCGTTTTTGCGCACCAGCGCTGATGGCCGGCAATACCTGCTTAATGAAACACGACCCGCATGTGCCGGGCTGTGCGGCGGGCATCGCTGAAGTATTCCGTGAAGTTGGCGCACCAGACGGGATATTTGACGCCCTATTCCTAGAAACGCCCGAAGTGGAGGCGGTCATTCGTGACCGGCGGATCCGCGCGGTGTCATTCACCGGATCTGCGCGCGGCGGCGCGGCTGTCGCCAGCATCGCCGCATCAGAAATCAAACCATCCGTGCTCGAGCTCGGTGGATCGGATCCCTCGATCGTGCTTGCCGATGCCGATCTCGACAAGGCCGCGGACGTCCTCAAACTCTCTCGGATTATCAATGCCGGCCAGTCATGCATCGCGGCCAAGCGGCTGATTGTGGAGGCGCCCGTCTATGACACAGTCCTCGAAAAATTGGCCGCCAGATTGTCGCAGCTCACTGTCGGCGATCCGGCGTTGGAGACCACAGATGTGGGTCCCTTAGCCCGGAACGATCTGCGTGATGAGTTGCACCGGCAAGTGATTGAGACCGTCCACCAAGGCGCCAATCTCGTCATGGGGGGCGATGTGATCCCCAACGCACCCGGCTTTTTCTACCCTGTCACCCTATTGAGCGACGTACGTCCTGGCATGTGCGCCTTCACCGAGGAGACTTTTGGTCCGGTGGCGGCGGTCATTCGCGCTGAATCGGCGCACGAGGCGCTATCCATGGCCAATGACAGCGAATATGGGCTCGCCGCCAGCATTTGGACGGGCAACACAGAACGCGCGCAGGCTATGGCTCGCGACATCGAAACTGGGCAAGTCGCGATCAACGGCATAGTCAAAACGGATCCCCGCTTACCCAGCGGCGGCGTCAAAAGATCTGGTTTTGGCCGGGAATTGGGGCCTCATGGCATTATGGAATTCGTCAACGTCCAACAGGTTTGGGTGGGCGCATGAATCCAATTTGGTCCCTGCTGTCACACCAAGCCGCCAACCGATGACGATGCAACACGCGCGTCGCAGCGCGCCTGCGCTTAGACATCTAAGATATTCGGTGTGATTTATTCTTTGTAGGGATTGAATTTATTGAGTTGCAGCAATTGCAATTCCCCGCCTCAGCTGGTTCTTTGTGAACAAGCCAGGGGGATGGTCAATCATGGCTGCAATTCAAAACCCAAATCGTCTAGAGCCATATGCTTCAGGGACGGTGGCGCACGACGTATCGGAAAACATCCGTATTGCCCGGGTTGTGTGTATTTTCTTCATGATGTTCACCCATGTGACGGGCACTTGGTATCTGACGGGCGAAAACTACACTGCCACAGCTTTCGATCAGATCCGGTTTTTCGTTATGGACACCGCCGGGCGCTCGTGCGTGCCATTGCTGTCCATCATTTCCGCCTATTTGGCGTGCCGGCTACCGAGGGCGAAGGGCTTCTTCCATCAAGCTTTGCGCAAAGCCAGGAGCCTTCTTGTGCCAATGGTGCTGTGGAGCCTTCCTTTTGTCGGCTTTGCTTTATTGCGCGAGCAAGCTGAACCCGGCTCATTTCTCGCAGAGAAGGGAATGGCGTTCGAACCGCTCTCGATTTTGATTTGGTTGTCCGGGGTAGCGGCCGATCCACCAAACGAGATTTTGGGATTTCTCCGAGACATCTTCGTGCTGTCCATGGCGCTGCCCCTGCTTGTTTTTGCGGTGCGCAGAGTTCCGTTCATATCGCTGGCTGTTGCCGCCGCGATCTCGCTTTGGGACCCGGACACAATCATTCTGTTTCGACCCCAAATCCTGTTCTTCTACGTCTTGGGAATCGTCTTTGCTTTCGATCAGGACGATATTTGGCGAAAGGTCAGGCGCTGGACACCCTATATCATCGTCAGCTTTTTCGTTTTTGGCCTCCCAATTTCACTCTGGCATACACACATCTCCGAGTTGGCCAGCGAGTATGGCATCGCCAAAACGTCCCGGCTTGATTACGAGTTTATGTATAAGCTCCAGACGATACATCGCATCTTAGGCGTCGCCACATTTTGGATACTTGCAGACTACCTTCGCACCACCCGAGTGAAGGCATTCTTTTTAAGACTTGAGCCATTTATCTTTATAGCATTTTGTAGTCACCTGATCTTTTTCCGGGTTTCATGGGAGTTCTGGCGTCGGTTTGCTGGGAATGGCTCAGGCGATTTTTTTGCCGCGACACTCCATCCCTGGTACGCCGGATACTGGTTAATCGGACCTGCTTTGGCGTTATTGGCGGCCGTCATAGGCGGGCTCGTCATGAATGCGATCGCCCCGCCAGTGCTCTCCGTTTTGAATGGCGGACGAAAGCTTTCCTCAAACTATCCCGGGCTATTTCGAGTTCGCCGCAGTCCCGCAGAATAGATGGCACAAGCGGTATAGACGTTAAACGCCGCTCGGCCGTCGTCCGCCTGGAAAACCATGC
>CAZWVH010000066.1:0-15946 GCA_964636945.1 uncultured Caulobacterales bacterium
AGGGTGAAGCAGTCTCATAGGGACGACAGCTCAAGAGCGCCCGACCAAGGCGCGCCGAACCGCAATTGGAACTCTTCCATTGTAGCGCGATGATGTTGGGCTTACGCTCAACTTTTGGGAGGGTGATCGAATGTCTTTGAAAGTGATCGGTGCGGGATTGGGGCGTACCGCGACCGCTTCGCTTAAATATGCCCTTGAAACGCTGCTTGAAGCCCCGTGCTACCATATGAGTGAGGTCCTAGGAAAAGCGGGCCACGTCGATCTGTGGTTGGACGCCGCCGCTGGAAAACCGAGTTGGGATACCATCTTCGATGGCTACGCGGCTACGGTGGATTTTCCAGCATCAAACTATTGGCGTGAGTTGGCCGAGGCATATCCAGATGCGAAGATTCTGCTTTCGCTTCGTGACCCTGAGCGCTGGTTTCAATCAACGCAGGAAACCATCTTCAGTCCAACCCTGCAGTCTTTCCAGGCTGGTACGAAGTGGGGGCGAATGATTAAAGCCACCATCGATGATCATCTTGGTGGCGCAATGAATGATCGAGACGCCTTGATCGCTTCATTCCAGAACCACAACGCCGCTGTCCAGGACGCCTTCGATGGCGACAGGCTGTTGGTCTTTGAAGCCAGTCAGGGCTGGAAACCTCTATGCGCGTTCCTGGGCGTGTCCGAACCGGATGAACCATTTCCGCGTGTCAACTCGAAGGAAGAATTCGAAGCTGTGTTCGAAATGCTCAGGTCACCGATGGGACCAAAAGTCATGAATGGTGAAGGCATCGACACGCCCGGCTCTATGCACAATGAGATTTTCGAGCGATAGGAACGCGCCAGGAAGCCTCAGGCTCGTAAGTGACTGCGCGGATGCGCCTTGTACGGCCGTATATCGCCGGAGGCTGCCGACTATATTCTTCCATGTAATGTCCTTTTTGGGTTGCGAAAACGGACATGAGGTCCTCCTGGTTGATCCCAGGTGTGGCCCACTGCCATCGTGTGATCTGGGTATGACTTAGTGGAGCGCGGACAGCTCAAGGCGCCAAGCTGGTCAGTCCGTGATCGTGCGGACCAGAAGCCGACAAACAGGTAAGGAGAACGTTGGCATGTTTCCTTCCGCTTGAGCCGCAATTTGCTCCGCAAGCTCATCAATTAAAGTGGCTCGGGCAGACGGCGAAAGGATAAACGCTGCGTAGAAGAAACCGGCCGCTTCTTCGGCCACCATGCGGGCTTCGCCTTGGAGGGCGAAGACCCTTGTTTCCGTGGTCACTATTGCCCTGGGGAAAAAAGAACGCGCAAGGGCGCCCAGCGACTCGGGCTTGCGGATGCGCGGATCGCCAAGGTCGCGCGCTCCGACCGAGGGCGCTTCAGCACGGACGTGGGCGAAGATGAGATCGTTGACCGCCTCATAGCCCGGCGCCTCGGCCACATCGCCGTCTACGATCGCGGCGAATGTGCCGCCGCCAGCTAGGACACGAGCGATCTCGAAGAAGACGGGCTCCACCGGGTCCATGAGTGTCAGCGCCCAGTGACAAAGAACTGTGTCGAACGATGAGGCGGCGGCGAAGGTGAGATCCTGTGCGACGCCCTTGTGCAGAACAACCCCGTGGCCGACCAAGCACTGACGTGCGAGGTCGAGCTCCTCTGCACTCATATCAACGCCGACAAGCGCCTTCGCATCAGGAATGCGATCACGCAGCAGGCTCAAAAGCACGCCGCTCCCGCAGGCGAGGTCCAAAACCCTTGTACCCTCTTGCTCCGCAGCCGCGTCGCACAGCCAGTCGTAGGACGTCCTTCCATGCGAGTCCGTGCAGCGCCCGGCGCAACTCGCCGTGAAGCCGGGGTTGCGGCGGTGCACTTCGATTAGATGCTCCTTCAGCGACTCCGCGTCTCCCTCGCGCTGACCAGCGTCATCTGTCCATGATGTACGGATCGGCGCATCGTTAAAACTCTTCATGGAGAAATCGAGATCAGGGCGACGGACTGTGAGAAGCGCCAATCCCCGTCGGCGCGACAGCCGGAAAGATAGTCCGCAAGCCCATCGGTTCGCTCCATCTCCTCAAGGGTCACGTTCTCGTCGAAGACACAGCGCTGCAGATACCCTTCAACCGCCTCTCTGTCCTGCGCCTTTGCGCCGTTCTCGTAGGCGATATCTTGCACTTCGAACTGCACACCAAGTGCGCGAAGGGCGGCGATTACGTCCTCTGCACTGGTATAGAGCGTTTCGTCGTTGCGCCCGAAGGCTTCAAGGAAGCGGCGTTGGAACGCGAGGTAGTGAGCATTGGCGCAGGCATGTGCAATGAACCCTTCGCCAGCGCACAAATCAACAAAGCGTTCAAGGGCGACCTGGATCTCTTCGGGCGGAACAGCATAAAGGGCGTGGGTTGCCCAAACGACGTCGAAGGTATGAGCTGGGCAGTCGAGCGCCTGCAGCGTCGTCTCGTAACATGTACCCGGAATAAAGGGCGGCTTCAGAGCGGCCCGGGCCTCATCGATCGAGAATGCGGATGGGTCGAGCAGGGCATAGTCTATCGGGCTGAGGCCTGCATCATCAAGCCGCGCGTACTGGCTCAACGCAGTCGGGAACTTCCCCGAGCCGCAGGCGACGTCAAGGATCCTAAGAGGCCGTCCAACCAACTCTTGCTTAGCCTTCAGCCAGGCGCCCCAATCCCGCGCCTCAGCAAGGTGCCGATAGTCAACCGAAGCAATAGCGTAGAAACGGTCCATCTCGGCGCGCCCTTCCTCGCTCCAGTGAGCGCAGCTGCGTTCGAAAGTGTCGGTCATGCATGGGCTTTCGGTTGGTCCGGCCAGTTCTGTGCGGGGGGCCAGCAGATTGGGTTCAGGGGGCTGGCTGCCAAGCCGCCTGGCACGACGCCAGGAAGGAACTTTTGCCAGTCACCGGACACCATGGTCGGGGCGTCCACAATCCGGGCGCCATCGGCAAAAAAAGTGTTGGCGAGGACACATCGACTGATCCCCGTCATGTTAGGGCCAGCGGTATGGAAGCTCAGATTGTGGTGAAAGCTGACCTCTCCAACGTCAAAGCCTCCAGCCTCGATGGGGACATTCTGTTTACGGAACGTCTCAGCGACTTGGCGATCATAGCTTGTATCGGTCTTGTTGAAAGGAATGTCAGCCACGAGGCGCCAAGCGTTTATGTCTTCCGCAAAGGCGAGTGGACCCATAGCTTCGGGAATGGCCTGTGCCGCAATCCAGGCCGTGACCACATCCTGTGTGGCCAGCGGGAAGTGATGGTCATCATAGTGCCAGGGCGTCCGCCCACAGCCCGGCTCTTTGGACATGAGATTGTCATGGTAGAGGCGAACGCTCCGTACGCCGAGGAGGTCAGCCGAAATCTTGGCGATCCGCGGACTCAACACGAAAAGGCGGACGATTGGATCATCAAGCCAGACCATCTCCGCTGAGTAAAAGCGACGCCCGGCTTTTGGAGCACCGTCGGCGGCTGGGCGGTCCAACTTGGTTGAGAACTCATCCTCCAAGGTGTGAACGATAGCACGTCGAAGGGTGACGACGGCTTCAGGGGAAAGGACGCGAGGCAGCTTGATGAAACCCTCAGCACGGAAACGGGTTATCGCCTCGACGCTCAGATCGTACGGGTTGGAGAGTTCATCGGCCAACGCCTCTTCGCAGAGCGAGGGAAGGTTCTGTTCCGGCCGCAGCACCGCAGGGGCTTGGTTTGCCAGCTGCGCGCCGGCTTTATCGTTGTATGCAAGGCCCACATACCAATCCCACCATGCCTGGTTATCGGCAGCCCACTCTGCGGTGACGTCAGTTGCGTCCTTCTCAGTTTCGTGACGCAATGTGATAACCTGCCTTCCTTTCGTTCTCATTTCAGGTTCCCTTGTGGCGATCATGAAAGCAATGATGACAGCAGCGTCGTATCGCCGCGAGCATGAGGGGTAATAGCCTGCGCGGCGCTATTACAACACGGAGCGCCCGCACTCCGCGCTCGGATATCACGCGCCAGCGCCAGAAGCTGTCTTACCCAGATCCATCCCGCTCGCCTAGGCTGGCTTGGGGGCGGTCGCATGACGCCTCAAACTGAGGTCAGAGCCTCTCACAGGGCATGGACCACTCAAATCACCCCGGTCACCCGGGACTGCGAAAGTACGAAAGCTGAAGAACAGAATACCCGGCGTCCTGCAGCGCGATCGCGTCCCGCATCATGCCACCGCCCAACCCTCCTTCAGAACCCCCTAGCAGGAGGATGCCCGGAGCCGGTCTCCCGGTTTTGCTTGGAAAATAGTTTCCAAATACGTCACCGTCTGGAGTTCCCCCGGTTTCGTGGACGGTTATGGGCCAGATCGAGCCCCTCTGGGAGCATCGGCCGACAGGCCATCCATCGCCGAAAATCGACGATGAAACGCGTTGTCCATATGTCCGGAATCCAGTGACAAACAGCCATTCGGGGCGCTTAACCGAGGTCCGCCAGAGCCGTGTCCCGGGCGGCTTTCAAGCTATCGAGTTCCACGCCGCTGCGGGCCATGATCCGTAGGCCGGAATAGACTGAGAGCAGCATCCAGGCGCGGGCGTCGTGTTCAGCTGCGGGGCGATCGGGGGCGCATTCCGCAAGGGCGTCTGATAGCGCACCCGCGAGCGTCTGAAATCCACTGCTGACGATGGCTGCTGTTTCCGGCGAAAGGGCGGCGCGATCGGCGGATGCATTGCAGAGAAAACACCCCGAGCGGTCCTGTCCCGTGGATATCGCCTCAATCGGGGCGGACAAGAAGGCGCTGATCCGGGATTTCGGATCGCCCGGTCCACGCAAGGCCACCGCTGCGCCAAGCACAGTCTGTTCATGATAGCGTCCGAGCGCTTTCAGATACATGGCGTCCTTGTCGCCGAAGGCGGCGTAGAGGCTCGCTTTCCGGAGGCCCGTGGCCGCCATGATGTCGGCGAGCGACGTGCCCTCAAAACCGGCCCGCCAGAACAGCGCCATGATCTTCTCCAGCGCGGCGTCCTCATCGAATTCGCGGGGGCGTCCAGGCCCTCTCGTCTCCTCACGCATTGGTGATCGCTCCAATTCTTGACCAATCGGTCTGTATTTCATATGTCCACCGTGTCGGCAGGAACCGACGCCGCCCAACCGGCGAAGTCAGACACTCTAATTATGGACCATCTGGTCAATATCAAGGAAGCAGGCCCATGAAACCCGCAAACGCAACCACCACCAATGCTCCAGCTCTCCTCGCGGGTCGCACCGCAACGGAGATCGCTTCGCTGGGCGAAACAATCACCCGCATCGGCGCCGGCGCCCTGCGCTACACCACCGCCACGGTGCTCGGCTGGATCGGCGCGATGAAGTTCACCGCCTATGAGGCCGGCGCCATTGAGGGCCTCGTCCAGTCCAGCCCGTTCGTCAGCTGGCTCTACAATGTGCTGTCGGTGCAGGCGGTCTCGAACCTGATCGGCACGATCGAGATCGCCACGGCCGCCCTGCTCGTGCTCGGCGCGAAGTTTCCGAAAGCGGGCCTGATCGGCGCTGTAGCCGCCGCGTTCACCTTCCTGCTCACCGCCAGCTTCCTTGTCACCGCACCGGGCTGGGAAGCGAGCCTTGGCGGCTTCCCGGCGCTTTCGGTCGTGCCCGGACAGTTCCTCCTGAAAGATATCGTCCTGCTCGCAGGTGCGGTATTCCTGGCCGGCAACGCCCTCAAACGCATCGCCGATGATGCCCGCTAGTCCCGATATCTCGCCTTAACAAGGAGTCATGACCATGCCGAAGATCACCCTCTACACAATGGGCCACTGCCCCTTCTGTGCGCGCGCCAAGGCGCTCCTGAAGAGTAAGGGCGTCACCGACTGGACCGAATACGACCTCGAAATCGTACCGGAAAAGCGCGCGGAAATGGAACGCCGGTCCGGCGGACGGCGCACCGTGCCCCAGATCTTCATCGGCGACACCCATGTGGGCGGCTCAGATGATCTCTACGCCCTCGAAGCCGCCGGCGGTCTCGATCCGCTGCTCGGCTTTGCGTTTTCCAAGTGACCCTGCAAAGATCATCGGCGACTTTCAACGTCGCCGGTGATCGCAACACACACCATCAAGAGGGGACCCTCTAATGCACACCTATGACGTTGACGTCGCCATTATCGGAGCCGGAACCGCCGGCATGGCGGCCTATCGCGAGGCGCGGAAATACACAGACCGCCTCGCCCTGATCGATGGTGGCGAGCTCGGAACGACCTGTGCCCGGGTGGGCTGTATGCCGTCCAAACTGCTGATCGCCGCTGCCGACGCCGCCCACCATGCCCGCCATACCGCCCAATTCGGCGTGACGACATCCGAGCCCCAGATCGACGGCAAGGCCGTGATGGCGCGGGTGCGCGGCGAACGCGACCGGTTCGTCGGCTTCGTGCTCGACGCGGTGAACGGTTTCGATCCGACCCACCTCATCCGCGAACATGCCAAATTCGTCGATGATCACACGCTGGAGACCACCAGCGGCAAGCGTCTGACGGCCCGCGCCATTGTCATCGCCACGGGCTCGCGGCCGAACATCCCGCCGCCTTTCCAGGCCGCCGGCGACCGGCTGATCGTCAATGACGACGTGTTCGACTGGGAGGATCTGCCGTCTTCGGTGGCCGTGTTCGGCGCCGGTGTCATTGGACTGGAGCTAGGCCAGGCTCTGTCACGGCTTGGCGTCCGGGCGCGCCTGTTCGGTCGGGACCACTTTGTCGGTCCGCTGACCGACCCGGAGGTCCGAACCTATGGCGCGAAGACCTTTGCCGCCGAATTCCCCGCCCACTGGCACGCCGACACCGAAATCTCCCGCGAGGGCGACGAGGTCGTCGTGAAATGGAAAGACGACAATGGCGAGGGCGAGGAAAGGTTCGACTATCTCCTCGCCGCCACGGGCCGCCGGGCGAACGTGGACACGCTCGGCCTTGAGAACACCAGTCTTGAGCTCGATGCCCGGGGCGTGCCGGTCTATGACCCGCTCTCCATGCGGGCCGGGAACAGTCATGTCTTCATCGCCGGCGATGCCATCGTCGATCTGCCGCTCCTGCACGAGGCCGCCGATGAAGGCCGTCTTGCCGGGGAGAACGCCGCGCGCCTGCCGGATGCCTATCGCCGGGCGCGCCGCGTCGGGCTCGGTATCGTCTTCTCCGATCCGCAGATCGGCATGGCGGGCGAGAGCCACCGGGCGCTCACCAAGGCCGGTGTCGATTTCGAAGTGGGCGAGGTCTCCTTCGAGGACCAGGGCCGCGCCCGCGTGATGGGTGTGAACAAGGGGCTTCTGCGTGTCTATGGCGAGAAGGACACAGGCCGACTGTTGGGCGCAGAGATGATCGGTCCGGCAGCCGAACACCTCACCCACCTGATCGCCTGGTCGATCGAAAGTGGTGTGACGGTGGGCGACCTGCTCAACCGGCCCTTCTACCACCCGGTCATCGAGGAAGGACTGCGCACGGCCCTGCGCAAGCTCAATGCCGCCCTCGGTTTCGGCCCGAACCCGCCGCTGCGCTGCATCGACTGTGGCCCGGGGGGGTAAGGGCGTGGCGCTGTCCATCAAGGGGGCCGGGGATCTGCTATTGCGCACCCCCACGGCCCTCTTTCCCATCGCGCTTGGCCTTTCGGGATTTGGCGCAGGCCTGCGCGCTGTGGCGAGCGCGCACGGAATGCCCTGGCTGGGTCACATCGGTGCTGGCATCCTCGTGGCGGCGGGGATGGTTCTTGTGATCGACCTCGTCTTCTACAGCGTGAAGCTGCTCCGTGACCGACAGGCCGTGGCCGTGGACTTCGCCATGGCGTCCAAGGCAAACCTTTTGGCGCCTGGCTTCATGGCGGCGATGGTGATCGGCGGGCAAGCGGCGGCAGTTTCCCCGCTCGGCGGGCCGCTCTGGCTCGCCGCCACGCTCGGACACCTGATGCTTTTGATCAGCTTTGTGGGCCGTTGGCTCACCCGGGACTATGGCGCCGGAGAGCTCAATCCGACCTGGTTCCTTCCCGCGGCAGGCATCATGACGTCGGCGCTGAGTTGGCCCGGATACGGACCGACAGCGCTGCCACTGTTCACCCTCGCCAGCGGCGCGATGCTTTGGGTCCTGCTTCTGCCCCTTGTCTTCCGGCGGCTGGTGTTCGAGCCCGCCATCGATCCGAAACTGCGGCCGAGCCTCTTCATTCTGGCCGCCCCTTTCGGGCTGGCCGCTGGCGGACTCATGACGCTGTTCCCCGCCATTCCAACTCTGATTCCGGCCGCGCTCCTGTGCGGTGGCGCCTTCTTTATCCTCGTGCTGGTGACGCAGGTGCGATTTCTGGCGGAAGCGGGCGTCACCCTCGGCTGGTGGGCAACCACCTTTCCCGTGGCCACCGTGGCGGCAGGTTTTCTGCGCCTTCCAGCCATGGAGCTTGCAGAAGCGCGATGGATCGGAACCGGGCTGATGGGCCTTGCCACCCTGACCACAAGTATCGCCCTCATCGCCAGCCTCCGCTCAGCCGGCCGCACCTGCTGGCGCACATCCCACATGACGCAAGACGACATCGCCGCAATGCAAGGCATCCAAGCCGAATGATTGCTGTAACCTGTTGAGCCAGTCATTCACCATCAAGAAGGCGCCGTGGGTGTCTTCGGTATTCAGCTCGCTCAGATCGAACGCAACTGAACAGAAGGTGTGACCGCAGCAATCATTCAGCAGGCGCTTTCTTGTTTGTCCGTTCGAACAGGTTCGAAAACGGAGTCGCGGTCACGCCGTGCAGGACAATGCTGAGGAGGACCGTCAGCACGACGCAGGCGGCAAGTTCCTCGCCGCCGGGAATATCAAACCGCTCCAGAACCAGGAGTGCGAACAGGATCGAGGCCAGGCCGCGCGGGCCGAACCAGCCAAGAAAGAACTTTTCATATAGGCTAAGTCCGGTTCCGGTGAGTGATATCCAGATCGGCACGATCCGCACGACTGTGAGGAATGCGATGGCAAGCATCACCGATTTCAAACTGGCATGCTCAAGCCCAACCGGCGCCAGGACGGCGCCGAACACGAGGAATGTGAGGAGCGTCAGGAGCTGGCCTTCGCCCTCCATGAATTCATGGATGAACATGGCAGGTGTGCGAAGCGTGTTACCGAAGACAAGTCCGGCGACAAAGGCCGAGATGAAGCCATTGCCGCCAACGAACTCAGCACCGAAATAGGCAAATACCGCCACGGAGAGGAAGTAGAGTCCTTGCGACACTTCCGTCGCCCAGTTCCGGTCGACGGCACAATCGAGGAGTTTCGCAGCTCCAAAACCGATGACGATCCCCGCAATCGGCCCCAGGACGACCTGCATAAGCGTGAACGTAACGAGATTGACCGGAACGTGCTCCCCAGCCATCCCTCCTGCGCCTGCGGCGAAAATCGCGGCGATCAGCACGACCGGTAGTGCCAGCCCGTCATTGAGACCGCTTTCCACATTCACGCTCTGGCCGATGCGACGAGGAACATTCGGACTCGTCACGACGCTTTGTCCGAGCGCTGCATCGGTTGGCGTGAGTATGGCGGCTACGAGGAAGGCGAGCGCCCAGGGCTCGTCCGGCGACACCCAGCGCGCCACCAGGGTGCCAAGCAGGATCGTCAGCGGCATGCCGATGAGCAGCATGCGGGCCGGTATGGTTGAATGGGCGAACAGGCTGGCAAAACGCACCCGCGAGGCATCGGAAAACAGAACCAGGATCAGCGTGATTTCCGCGATCAGGTGGATCGTCTCATGACCAATTCCCATCGGCACAAGATCAAGCCCCACCTGTCCAAGGAAGAGGCCCAACACCGTGAAAATCATTGGCAGACTGACGATTGAACTTTCTATTCGCCGCGACAGGAGACTGAAAACAGCAATTACGCCGAGCACAATCAGGATGGTTGTGGTTGATAACATTGATAATGCTCTCCAGGTGATCAGTCAGGACGACAAACGACACGCTGCCCCATTTTGAAGCCGTGCGAAATGCCAGCGGGGAAGGTCATCGGCTTTGTTCCGTCATTTGAAAGAGGAGGCGTAGACCTCCCCCCCAATTCTCTTGTGCGTGTCAGGCGTTCACGGGCACTTTAAATCGCTCGCGAATGAGTTGAAGCTTCGGGTCGATGTAGCGTTTGCAAAAAGCGCGATCCGGGTTTGTCCGGTAATAGTTCTGGAAGCGCACATCCGATACCTTGAAGTCGGTTGAGGGCAGGACGCGTGTGACGAGCGTGCCATCAAATTCGGGCTGCAATTTCTGCAGAATGCGCTCGGCATGCTGCCCCTGTTCAGGACCATAAACGTAGACCGCACTGCGATACTTGCTGCGCATGGAGTGGTTCCCGGTCGAGGAATGGGTGCGCACATGGACCTCGATCAGCGTCTCAAGGTCGATGAGGTTCGGGTCAAAATGCACGATCACCGCTTCAGACCAGGTGTCGGCCGGCGGCGTCGACTTTAAGAACCCCTGTTCCACGCGCATCACGCCGCGAAGCGACTGGAACACAGCCTCCGTGCACCAGTGGCACCCGCCGCCAAAGCCGACCATCTCCATCGCCTAGGCCTCCTTGAAATGCGGTGTCGCGCCCTGAGCGAGCTTGAGCCGCGTCCACAGGTTCATGTTGATCACAATAGCGGCGATCTCGGCGATCTGGCGCTCGCTGAAATGGACAGCCAGCGCATCATGCACAGACTGAAAGCCGGGGCGATCACCATCGCTCAGGGCGTCGCAATAGGCGAGCGCGGCCCGCTCCGCCTTGGTATAGAGTGCGCTTTCCCACCAGCTTCCAAGACCGTCGATCTTCGCCTCGTGAATGCCGCGGTCACGCGCCGCCTTGCTGTGCAAGATCAGGCAGTACGAACACTTGTTGTATCCCGCCACGCGCAAACGCAGGAGTTGGGCGAGCTGTGGGTCCACCTCAAGATCCGCGGTGTAACCAAAGGCCTGCGCCATTGACTTTGCGAGGTCATGAAACGGTGTGGTGTCCGGGTCAAAGCGCGCGTTTCTGAATTCGATCTCTGTCATGATCTTCCCCTTTCTCAGGACTGAATGTTGAAGTATGCGGCCCACTCGGGATCCAATGCGGCGACCTTGCGCATGAACGGACAGGTTATCCTGGCAGTCTTGCCAAGGTCGCGGACCAGTGGAAAGACCTCGCGGGCGAGTTTTACCCCAAGGCCAGACCCGCGCTTTTCCGTCGGCACCTCAATATGGCCGAGCGTGATCCGGTCTTCGGTTTCGGAGTAGGAGACGAACGCATCGCGCGGTTCCATAAAACGAACGAAGCGCCTCGCCTGCGGCTCGTGTACGACCCCTGGATCGTAGAGCCCCTCATGAGCGAGGAGACGATCGAGATCGCGCAGCCGCGGATTACGCACGCGCTTGCCGTTGATCAGGAAGGTCGGGAACTTGGTATGCCCGGCCGGATCATTACCGAAGATCGCTCGCAGCTCGCGCGCGGCCTCCTCGTCTTCCTCAACATCGCGGAACACGAAATCGACACCTCGCTCTGTCAGGGCATCTTCATATAGACGCGACTTGTGACATCGCCGCGCCCCATAGAGGCGTACAGGCGGCAGAGCACCGCCTGTACGGTCATCATGTGCTGATGCAAGGTTAGGCATTGACGACCACGCCATCTTTGCCAAGCGCATCGATCAGAACGTCCGCATTCAGGCCAAAGTCGTTGAAAATGACTTCGCCCATCGGGTCGATCAGGATGAACCAGGGCGTTCCGGCCGTGCGATAGTCTTCCATCACGGACGGATAGCGACCGATCGCTGGGTCATGGCCGAACGGAATGCGCAGCCCGTAGCGGTTCTGCATCTCGGCGAGCTTGTCAGGCGTGTTCTGGGCTTCGCCTTCGAACACGGTCTGCACGACAGCGAAGCCGAACCCTTTACCCGACAATTTGTTGACAAGCTTTTTCAGCGTCGGAAAACCGCGCGAATGGCAGCCCGGGCACCAGGCCTGGAAGCAATAGATGAGCTTGTGGCCGTCGCCGAGATCGGCGAGCTTCAGCGGCTCGCGCTCGGCGCCGTTTTCGTCGATCCAGTGCGGCACGCGCAGCTCCGGAGCCTTCTGATGATTGATACCCATGGTCATGAAGACGTCCTTTCACAGCCCCGCCAGAGATGAGACGCATCACTGGCGAGGCCGATACAGTGTTGAGGGGGACGCGAATCCCTAGCTGGCCTTGGCCTCGCTTCGCTTCGGCAGCACCCAGTCCGGGCGCGGGAAGTGGCAGGTATAGCCGTTCGGAATCCGCTCCAGATAATCCTGATGCTCAGGCTCGGCTTCCCAGAAGGTCGCCGCCGGCGTCACTTCGGTGACGACCCGGCCCGGCCACAGGCCCGAGGCGTTGACATCTTCAATCGTGTCCAGAGCCAAACGGCGCTGTTCATCACTCGTATAGAAAATCTCCGAGCGATAGGACGAGCCGCGATCATTGCCCTGGCGATCACGCGTCGTGGGATCATGAATCTGGAAGAAGAACTCCAGAAGATCCCGATAGGATGTCAGCGACGGATCGAACTCGATCTCGATGGCTTCGGCGTGGCCCGGATGGTTCCGGTAGGTCGGGTGGTCGTTCTGACCGCCCGTATAGCCGACGCGGGTCCTCAACACGCCGGGGCGCTTGCGGATCAGGTCCTGCATGCCCCAGAAGCATCCACCCGCCAGGATGGCTGTTTCGGTGCGATGGGTCATTATGGGGTCTCCTTCTTGTCTTCAAACAGGTTCAGGAATTCGCCATAGCCTTCCACTTCGAGATCCTCGACGGGAATGAAGCGCAGTGAGGCCGAATTGATGCAGTAGCGCATGCCCGTCGGGTTTTTCGGCCCGTCATGATAGGTGTGCTGCGGCCCATCCGGGAAGACGTGTCCCAGATGGCTGTCACCATCGCGCGAGCGCACTTCCACACGGCGCATGCCATGGCTGTCATCGGAGAGTTCGACCACATGGCCATCCACAATCGGGCGGGTGAAGCTTGGCCAGCCGGTGCCGGAATCGAACTTGTCGAATGAGGCGAACAGCGGTTCGCCCGACACGATATCGACATAGATGCCGGCGTCCTTGTTATCGACATGCTCGCCTGAGTACGGCATTTCGGTGCCATCCTGCTGGGTGACGCGATACTGCTCCGCGCTCAGTCTTGAGAGCGCGTCTTTCGATTTCTCGAATTTCTTGGGTTGGCTCATCGAACGCTCCTTTTCTGGTTCCCAATATTTATGGGGTCCAGACAGCAGCATCGCCAATTCCGACAGGTTATACTTTCGATGCCGGCCAGTCGTAGGCCTTGGCGGCGTCGCGAAGCCTGCGAATGGCCGGTGAGGTCGCCGATCCGAAAACGGTAATGAGGTCAACTTCCCGCGACAGGTTCAGTCCGGAGACCGGGCGAAGCACTATGTCAGTCCGGACCGCCGCATGTTCCGGCACCATGGCCACCCCAAATCCGCGCGCGATCGCGGCCTGAACCCAGTCTTCCCGATCGGACTGAAGTTGCGGACGCATCAGAACATCGCGGTCCATGAAGTGATCAATGACCGCGCTCCGGAATTCGCAATTGACCCGGTCGATATAGGCGTCCGTCCTGAGTTCCATCATCGGCACCTGGTCGAGCGCGGCAAAACGATGGCCCGTCCCGACGGCAAGCATGAGCCGTTCACGATACAGCGCAATCGACTGTAGTTTTGGATTGTTGAGCGCGACATCCGTGCAGAAACAGGCGTCCAGCGCACCCGACAGGACGAGTTCGCGCGTCATGCCCGGCTGGACCGAGGTGATGATCGCCTCGGCGCCGGTTTCCTGCTTGAGAAAGCCTTCCAGGAAAGGCCAGATCGGCGACGGTCCCATTGTCGACGTCACACCGATGGAAACGATTGTGCGCTTCTCCTGCGACACCAGCTCCGCCAGTTCGCGCGCACGCATCTCGCTCATCACGATCGTTTCGAAATCACCGCGGATCGTGCGGCCCAGTTCGGTGAGTCGCGTGTCTTTCCCATCGCGGTGGATCAGCGCCCCGCCAAGCTCGTCTTCCAGCCTCTGGATGCCCTTGGTGAGCGCAGGCTGCGAAACATTGCTCAGCTCGGCCGCACGCGTGAAATTCAGTGTGTCAGCCAGATTGAGAAAATACTTTATCTGCTTCAGGTCCATGGCGCGACCGACTTTACTAGGATGCCGCTCAACGGGAAATCTACTTCAAGAACGTCAACTGAAGTCCTTCTAATTTTTATCGGCCGGTCCGATGTGCCCCGCTGTTCCGCGAAAACGCCCCAATGAGTTGCTTTCCTATCCCTCCAACTCTGGCGTTCGCGGACTTAGAGCGAGCGTGTCGCCGCGATGGTGAATGCACGACACGAACGGCCAATAAGCTGCCCATTGCAGTCACTGAGCCAATTCGTACGAGCGTCGCCAATGGGCCAGATCACGTCGGAGCCGACCTCGATTTCTAATGTCTCAAAATGCGCCCTGAGCAGAATCCCGCAGCTGCCGACTTGAAGTGATTAGGGACGCCAACATCTTACCGCTCACGTCGAGTCTCCGGCTGATGCCGCTTCGAGCGCAGCGATATCGATCTTGTGCATCTGCATCATGGCTTCCTGCACGCGTTTGCCAGCGATTTTGTCATCCTGATTGATCAGCAGCGGAAGCACTTTCGGGATGATCTGCCAAGAGACCCCGAACCGGTCGATTAGCCAGCCGCATTGGCTCTCCTCGCCGCCGCCCGCGAGCAGCTTGTCCCACAGATCATCGGTTTCGGCTTGATCCTCAGTGAGCACGCTAATGGAGGCGGCAGGCGTCAGCTTGAAGTGAGGACCAGCAGTGAGGATCATCATCGGCGCGCCGGCAAGTGTGAATTCCACGACCATCGGATCGGCCGGGCTATGGTGATCAAACACACTGTCGATCGTACTGTTTGGAATGACCGAGACATAAAACTCGGCCGCTTCTCGCCCGCCTTTCTCGAACCAAAGACAGGTTCGCACCTTTGATCTAAACTCCATGGGTCTTTTCCTTCGATCTTTAGGGCTTCGCCGCAGCGACATAGGCTGCGTAGTTGTCGAGGATCGCCTGCCAGCCTTGGCGTTGCATCTCGGCCGGATGGGTTGTGTCGGGATCGAAGACCGTCCGCACGCGTGTGCCAGTCGCGTCCGCAGCAAAAGTCGTCTCCACGCGACGGCCATCGTCGAGGATCAGGACGAATCCGCGCTCCAGCTCAACGCTCTTGTAAACGCCGTCATAGTCAAACCCCATGGAGCCGTCGCGCGCCTCCATCCGCGCTCTGTGGCGGCCGCCGGCGCGCAGGTCGACTTGCGCTAAGGGACAACACCAGTCGGGGCTGGCGAAATTCCACTGGGTGATCGCGTCGGGGGTTGTATACGCGCTCCACGCCGCCGCCGGTGGGACGGAAACATGGGTTTCGATGGTGATCGGCTCCGCCTTAGCTTTGTTCCCTTCAAAGTTGAGCATCCAGGGCGTGCCGAACCGGTCAGTGAACATCGTGAAGCGCTCCGCCCAGAAGGTTTCACCAGGCGGCATCGCAATGTCTCGGGCACTTGCAGACAGGGCACTGAAAACACGATCGAATTCCGCCGCCGACGGCATTTCCATCTGAACACGGAAGCCCTGCGGCGTTTGATACATGTTGCTGGGCGTGTCCGACGCGAACACGGTCATTGCCCCAATGTGGACGGTCATATGCATAACCAAGTCATCGCCGCCCGGCATCCGGTCTTCGGGCCTTGCGGCGTCGGCATTCTTCATCACGGAGAGTACTTCGCCGCCAAACACCTCAGCGTATCGGCTCATGGCCTCGAGGCAGTCACCATTAAAGAATAGATAGAGCGCAGGTTGCATGAGGCGCCCTCCTTTCAGGATTATTGATTCACGATCATGTTGAAGCTGCCATAGATGAGCCGCTTGCCGTCGAGCGGCATGGGGTTCTGCCCCGGGCTCATGCGCGGATCGGCCATGACCTTTTCCCAGCCCGCATCGCGCGCGGC
>CAZWVH010000067.1:0-1228 GCA_964636945.1 uncultured Caulobacterales bacterium
GAAGCTTTTGAATCAGTTGCGCATTTTTCTCACACGGTGTTGCACAGCTCCGATTTTGCTGAACTCACCAGCCTCGCACTGAAAAGCGCGATCCAGCACCGTGATGTGGCGCATTTGATTTTCCCCGACGATGTGCAAACCCTGCCCGCATCGGACAAACAAGCGAAGGGGCCAGAAGGCCGCCTTTCGCCTAGCCCACGGATCGCGCCGCCAGAAGAGAGCCTTGAGGCCGCATCAGATCGGCTGAACGGCGCAAAACGCCCCATCATCATTGTGGGCTATGGCGCGCGCAATGCGATGGCTGAGATTGTCGGATTGGCCGAAGTGCTGGGCGCGCCCGTGCTCACCACGTTCAAGGCCAAGGGCCAGATTGCGGACACTCACCCCAATGCAGCCGGCGTCCTCGGGCGCTCTGGTACGCCCATCGCCTCCTGGTTCATGAATGAGTGCGATCTGATCTTGGCGTTTGGCGCCTCCTTCTCCAATCATACGGGGATTGAACCGTCCAAACCCATCATCCAAGTCGACTTCGAAGAAAGCCAGCTGGGCAAGTTCCATTCTGTCGCCGTGCCGGTGTGGGGCGAAGTGGGTCGCACCGCAGAATTGTTGCGCGAACGCCTGCCTGCGCAGATCGCGGCGAAGGATCAGAAGGCTGAATTGGCCGATCGCTGGGCGATGTGGCGGGCGGAAAAGGAAAGCCGGCGCGGTGAAGATCGCGGCCATGGCCTGTCAGCGGCCATGTTGTTCGACGTGCTCACCCGCCACGCGCCTGACAATGCGGTGATCGCCGTGGATGTGGGCAACAACACTTATTCCTTCGGCCGTTACTTTGAGCCCAAGCAAGGCCAGCGCGTCTTGATGTCGGGCTATCTGGGCTCCATCGGCTTCGGCTTTCCCGCCGCCATGGGCGCATGGGCGGCGACGCAAGACTTCGAAGAGTTTCGCGGGCGCAAAGTGATCTCCATCTCCGGCGATGGCGGGTTTGGCCAATACGCGATGGAGTTTACCACCGCGGTCAAATACGGCATGGAGATCACCCACATTCTGATGAATAACTCAGAACTTGGAAAAATCTCCAAAGAACAACGCGCTGGCGAATGGCCGGTGTGGCAAACCTCTTTGGTGAACCCGAACTTTGCCGGCTTTGCACGCGCATGCGGCGGCTGGGGCGATCGAGCGCGAACCGCCGATGAATTGGAAAAAGCCATTGCGACGGCGCTCGCGCATC
>CAZWVH010000067.1:1328-15824 GCA_964636945.1 uncultured Caulobacterales bacterium
GCGCAATGGCTGGCGCGCATTGCGACAAGCTACGCGCCCAAGGCTGATGATGACAGCCACACCGCGATGACTTGGGATAACGAGGAGCGCCGCTTGGTGCTCGGTCCGTTCAAGGCTGAGGGTGAAACATTGTGCTTCACGCTTAATCCCTTGGACCTCAATATCCGCGTTTTGCGCGGCAAAACCGGCGTCGACGCAGGCGGCGTCGTGTTGGCCCATCGAGATGACGAAGCGCGCCGAGACGCACTATTGGGGATATTGGAAGCGGCTAAGCTCGATCCTGATCAGTTTTCCTCCAAATTGGCGTATCGGCCGCCAAGCGCAGGGTCGGAACCGCCCGATAGCGACGGCGCTCTGTATTGGAGCGATCTGTGGTCGCTCACCCAGAGCGCGCTTGAGCGCGTCGCGGCTGGACACAAACGCGCTTCTCCGGTGAGAGTTTGGCCGCACCATTTCGACATGGCGGTGCTGATCCCAGTGGGACGCAAGCGCGGCAAAAATGCCCAATCGGTGGGATTGGGGCTTGCTCCTGATGACGCTGTGAGCCCTGTCCCATACTTCTATGCGGCGCCTTGGCCTCCCCCCCACGCCGACCAGCTGGGCGAACCGCCTGAAGGCTGGCGCTGGCAATCGGCCGGCTTTACCGGATTGATCGCTGAAACGGACGATGTCGTGCATGGCTGTTCTTCAGTGGAACTCGGTCGCAGATTTTCGCTCGCCTTCGATGCGAGTCTGGCGGCTTTGGGTATTGCCACATGACGGATTTGACGCTCGCTCCAGCACATGGCGTTGAAGCCATGATCGAGGCCGGTGGCTGGTATGGTCAGCTCAGCCATGTACTGGAATGGGCGGCCCGGATCATCGACCTGATTGGCATCGGGATTATTCTGCTTGGCTTTGTGGTGTCTCTATTGGGCTTGGTATTGTGTCTCACCAAGGGCCTCGGATTGCGCCGGCATTTGCATGACCTGCACAATGTTCGCCTTCAACTCGGCGCCTACATTCTCGTGGGCCTGGAATTCATGATCGCCTCGGACATCATCCACACAGTGATCACCCGTGAGCTGCGCGATCTCGCCTTCGTCGCCGCCTTGGTGGCGATCCGGACGGCGATTGGATTCTTCCTGGGTCGTGAGTTGGCCGAAGCGGAAAAAAATCCGCACGGGCCAAATACTGAGAAAACCGCTTAGTGCGCCAAAAACAAAGACGGCGCTTCGGCCTCAATCAACGAGCGCGTCACTCCGCCAAACACCGCCTCACGGAACCTGGTTTGGCCATAGGCGCCCGCGATCAGTATATCCACACGTTCCCTGACGCACGCGTCGATCAGCGAGTCCGCGACGGAGCGTCCTTCAAACGATTGAATACTGACTGATACGCCACGACGTTCGATCCACGCCGCCACCCGTTCGGGGTCAGCGCTGGGCAAATCCTTGCGATTGAGATCGTTGGCGGATTGAAGCACGACCACGTGGTCCGCTTGCGCGATCACGTCGCGTCCAGAGCGCAAGGCACGCGCCGCCTCGCGCGATCCATCCCACGCCAGACCAACGCGCTCATAGGGAGGCGGCGTACGCGCGAGCAGCACCGCAACACCGCCATCGATCAGCAGCTCCCCCAAGACGTCAGACTGCACGCCGCCGGTTCTCGCGCAGGCGCCGCTCATCACCACAAACGCAGTCAGTCGCGCCAAGCTCGCCACATTGGTGCGTGATCCGTCCATGCCGTCAAAAACAGTGTTTGCATACTGTTCCGCTACACTTTGAGCCCGATCACGCGACTCCCGGCGTTCCGCCTGAAGCGCTTCAAGGGTCATGGCCCCCACCCCACCGGTAAATCCATCTCCGCCCATTAACAGGGTCGCGCTGGGATCGCGCCCCACATAAACCGCGGTCACCGACGCCATGCGTTTGGCCGC
The DNA here is from genome assembly GCA_964636945.1 of uncultured Caulobacterales bacterium. Lineage (GTDB taxonomy): Bacteria > Pseudomonadota > Alphaproteobacteria > Caulobacterales > Maricaulaceae > CAZADA01. The sequence continues at coordinate 3,247 of CAZWVH010000067.1, forward strand.
CAGCGCGGCCGCGGACGACATTACCTGTTGATCTTCTGGTGAACCAGACAAGATTGCGAAGATGGGATCAGCGGTAATGGACTGTGAACTCATGGCCTCGGCGCTCCGACACAACTTTACCTCAACGCTTTCTCAGCGCAAACAGAAGTGAACTGTATGCAGATTCCCCCAGTTGAGGATGGTCAGCATGTCGTCTCGTCAGCCCGTCTCCGCCCGTCGTCGCCGCACTCGCGCCACAGCGCCGCGCGCGTGGCAGCGCATGTTGTCGGGTCGCCGATTGGACCTGCTTGATCCGTCTCCGTTTGATATTGAAATCGAAGACATTGCCCATGGTCTTGCCCGGGTAGCGCGGTGGAACGGGCAAACGGTCGGCCAGCACGCCTTTTCCGTGGCGCAACATTCCGTCGTCGTGACGGACATTGCCGTCAAACTTGTGGACGATCTCACAGCGCAAGATCGGCTCACCGCCTTGCTGCATGACGCCGCTGAATATGTGATCGGCGATATGATCAGCCCGTTTAAGACCGCGCTCGGATTTGACTACACCCAGTTTGAAGAGCGGCTCGATCGCGCGGTGCGTCTGCGGTTTGGCCTGCCGGCGATCGTTGATCCCACTCTTAAGGCGTTGATAAAGCGGGCTGATCGCATTTGCGCGCATTGCGAGGCCGTCCAAATTGCCGGATTCGGACGAGAGGAAGCCAACGAGATTTTCGGCGAGCCTCCCGACGATGTTGACATGATGATCACTCCCCACCCCGCCATCGATGCTCAAGCCCAATTTCTCCAACGGTTTCATACGCTGACGGCGGACAAGACACGACCGTCCGCGCACGACACATGATCTCCACGCCCATCACCTCTCCAGCTGCGCTTGGCATGATGATCGGCTTGACCGCCGTGATCTTCGCCATCGAAGACGAGCGGGCGTCCGTGTTGACCACCCAGGCGCCCAGCGGCGGCGCGCCAGCTCTGCCCTTCGGACCGTTCGATCCAGAACGGCACCGCACTTTTGAGATCGCGTTGCGAGACTTTGTGGAGGAGCAAACCGGCTTTGAGCTCGGCTATGTTGAGCAGCTCTACACCTTCGGTGACCGCGGCCGCGAGGCGCCGCTCGCGCAAATGAGCAGCGCTCAAGACACCCAGCGGGTGATCTCTGTGGGCTATTTGGGCTTGGCGAGCGCCGCCGCGCCCACGCCCACCGGTAAGTGGCGCGATTGGTACAGCTTCTTTCCTTGGGAGGATTGGCGAGAAGGTCGACCAAACATCATCGCCGCGCAAATCGCCCCAGGACTGCGCGCGTGGGCCGATGCCGCCAGCGGAGAAGGACGACGCAAGGCGCGACGGTCGCGCGCTCAGGCCACCTTTGGCTTAGACGGCGCGCCCTGGAACGAGGAGCGTGTGCTTGATCGCTATGAATTGCTGTATGAGACTGGCCTTGCTCACGAATCTCTTGTTGACGCCGCCCAAGAAGACGGCGCGGTGACGCCAGGTTTTGATCCGACAAAAACTGTGGGCGCGCCCCTTGTTTCTGATCATAGACGAATTTTAGCCACAGCGATCCAACGACTACGCGGCAAGATCAAGTACCGGCCCATCGTTTTCGAGGTGCTGCCGCACGCCTTTACCTTGTCCACGCTGCAAACAGTGGTGGAGGCCATTCTGGGCGCTCGGCTGCACAAACAGAATTTCCGCCGTGCCTTGCTCGCAAGCGCTATTGTCGACGGAACTGGCAGAATGGAGACCGCTACGGGCGGCCGTCCAGCCGAGCTGTACCGGTTTCGGCCCGGCGCCGCCGTCGGCCGACCCGCGCTTGGCGTCCCGTCGCCAAAATTGAAGGAAGGATGAGAGCCGTTGCGATCTGCCGGACTATACTGAGATGATCACACGAAACCTGCACGTCTTGAAGCGCATTGAGGTCGTCCCTGGCGAGCAAAGTTGGAGCACTTTCGGTGCCTGAACTTGAGCACGAACACACGCCCGAAGCGATCGCCCAGCGTCTTTCCGAGCCGGCTAGGGCAAGTTATCTGCGCGATTGGGTGTTGGGCGGCATTGACGGCGCGGTGACCACATTCGCCATCGTCGCTGGCGTGGCGGGGGCCGGCCTTTCGCATACCGTGGTCATCATCCTGGGCGTGGCAAACCTGGTTGCCGACGGCATCTCCATGGCGGCCGGCAATTATAGCGGTGTCAAAGCGGAGAATGATGAGTATTTGAAGCTTCGAGACATGGAGCGGCGCCATATCCGCGCCACGCCCGAAGGAGAACGCGAAGAAGTCCGACAACTCTTTCACAATAAGGGATTTTCGGGCGAAGATCTCGAACGCGCCGTCGATGTGATTTGTGCGGACAAGGAGCGTTGGGTTAATTTCATGCTCACAGAGGAGTACGGTGCGCCGAAAGTTCATCGATCTCCCATTTCGGCCGCGCTTGCGACGTTTGCAGCGTTTGTGCTGTGCGGCGCGGTGCCCTTATTGCCCTATCTAATGGGCGCACCAAAGAGTTTTTCGTTGGCCGCCGTCGCCACGGGCATCGTATTTTTCGCGATCGGCGCGATGAAATCAAAATGGTCGATGGTCCGGTGGTGGGCCTCTGGTTTGGAGACACTCGCCATTGGCTCGGCCGCGGCGATAGCTGCTTACCTGATCGGCGATGGCCTTGAGAAAATAGTCGGTTGAGCGGTCAAGACGCCGACAACATCGAAGGTATCGCGGCAAATGGCCTTATGCTCACTTTTAGCAAAAAGTTTTGGGCAATGGGTTGACGCTCCAGTCAATCGGCATCACATATTATACTCAATTCGAGCAAAACAGGGGTGAACGCCATGAGTTTGGACACCTTAGATACCGAAACACGCCAGTGGGACAGCGATGAGCCGCTGGCCTACACGCCAGACGTTGAGTCTGCGACCGCGGCGGCGTTCGAGCGCGTCAAAGGCGTTGTGCCAGCGGCCGAATGGCCGGCTTACGCCCCACTTGTTCACGCGATCAATACGCTCAAAAAGCAACGCAATGCGGTGGTCTTGGCGCATAATTACATGACGCCGGAGATTTTCCACACCGTGGGCGATTATATGGGCGACAGCCTGGGCTTAGCGCGCGAAGCGGCCAACACTGATGCTGACATCATTGTCCAAGCTGGCGTACATTTTATGGCGGAAACCGCCAAAATCTTAAGCCCTGAAAAGACCGTGCTGATCCCAGATCTGCGCGCTGGGTGTTCCCTCGCCGCGTCGATCACTGGACGCGATGTGCGTCTCATTAAGGAGCGCTTTCCTGGTCTGCCGGTGGTCACCTATGTGAACACCACTGCAGACGTGAAGGCTGAGAGCGACATCACATGTACGTCATCAAATGCGGTACAAGTGGTCGAGCACGTTGCTGCAGAGTTTGGCGTGGATCGTGTCATCATGATCCCCGACGAATTTCTGGCCAAAAACGTGGCCGCCCAAACCGACATTGAGATCATTTCCTGGCATGGGCGTTGCGAGGTCCACGAACGGTTTTCAGCAGAAGACATTCGCGAGCTTCGGTCAGCCAATCCGGGCGTGAAAGTTCTGGCACATCCAGAATGCCCGCCCGAAGTTTTGGCGGAAGCTGATTATGCCGGGTCCACGGCGGCCATGGCTAACTGGGTTAAATCTTCGCAGGCCCGCCAGGTTGTGCTGGTCACAGAGTGTTCTATGTCTGACAATGTGGCTGTCGATAACCCAGGCGTGGAGTTTGTCAGACCGTGCAATTTGTGCCCGCACATGAAACGGATCACCCTTCAGGGGGTGTACGATGCTTTGCGGTTCACCCAGTACGAAGTCGATGTCGACCCGCAAACGGCGGTGAAAGCCAAAGCGGCGATAGAGCGGATGTTGGCGTTGCCAGCGCCGTCCAAACCCGCGCACTTCGACACGCGCGCCGTGCAACCCGATGTGTTGGTGGTTTAGGCCTTATTCTGGCGGGCTTGTTATCGCTAAGCCCGCCCGCCATGGCGCAAGACACTGGTGACTTAGCAGAGTTGGTCGCGGGCGCTTGGTCTTTCCGCACCGAACAGTTTAATGGCGACTGCCAAATGACGGGGGAAATGCAGTTCACTCAAACCGATGTGAGCGGGATTCTTTCCTGCAATTTCACAGTTTCGCAATCTTGCGAACGGTGGGACGCATCTATCGTAGCGGAACAAAGTTGCGTTGCAAAAGTCGTCAACAACGCGCTGATGATCGAGAGCGAAGTGATTGAAGTGACTGTTCCAGACCCGCGATTTGACCCCAATCTCTACTACAGAGACAATTTCTCGTTGCGGGTGATCGACGCCAACACAATGCGCGGGGTGGCGCAGTCTGTCACCGGCCCAACGCCCGCTGTCGAATTCACACGCGTGGAGGTCTCCATTTCATAATGTTGAGTTTTGGCCGAAAATCTAAACTCTGCAGCCGAGCTTGCGCTTGTGCGATACTGCTTTTTGCGGCGAATGGCGCAGCCGGAGCCCAATCGTCCCCGCCGAGTGAGGTGGAAATCAGTGGGGATTGGTCGTTTCAAACCGAGTGGTACTACGACGGCGAGTGCCAATTGACTGGGCAGATGTCTATCCAGCGGTCCGTGACCGAGGGCCGATACCTTTGCCAGTTCACGGCTCAGGAATACTGCAAGACCACAGACCGAGCTATCGCCAGCGAACAGAAGTGTGTCGCGCGTGTTGTCAATGATGCCTTGATCATCGACAGCGAACTCGTCAGCGTCGACGAAGAAGCCGCCGGCGCCTACTATCCCGACAGCTTTTCATTGCGCGTTGAATCTCCATCCGAGATGCGCGGCGTATTGCGCTCGGTCGGTCCGTTTGATCCTGTGATTTTCCGACGTGTGGAGAATGCGATCTCATGATGCGAACTGCACCATTGCGATGGTCCCTGGCTTCGTCACTGATTGCCGGTTCATTGGCCGTCGGCGCCGCCGCACAGCCTGACGATGGACTCTCATCCGCAGAAACAAGGCTTTTGGGACGTTGGCAGTTTCAAACCACGCAACACGTCCATAGCGGTGATGAGTGCCAAGTGACTGGCCAAATGCTGGTCATGCCTGACGAATCGGGCAGTGGGCTTGTGTGCCAGTTTGAGGCGCTGCATTCGTGCAAAACACTGGGCGACTCCACATCGACCCAGCACTGCACTGTCAATGTCGTGAACAATGCGATTGTCATCGAAAGTGCGGTCATAGAGTTTAAATCCTGGTCGGCCAGGTATTGCCCCGACAATTTTGACCTCAGGGTGGAAACGCCGGCGCGTCTGGTTGGACGATTGCGCTCATGCGGTCCTTCGCCCCAGGTCGCGTTTACGCGCATAGAGGAGCCAATTGCATGACGGACCCGCTTTCGGCCTCTAACTTGGACAAATTTGCCCGTGATTGCCGCCACCCAAGAATGGACGCCATGACCAATCCCACATTCCAGATGAGCCACGGTGTGAACCGCAGCGTGATGGGTGTAACGGCTTTTGTCATCATGCTGGCGTTCATGTTGCTTTCAACGCCCGTCTCCGCGCAAGGCAGCGCTGACGACGAAGGTTCAACGGGCAAAGTCAATATTGCTGGCACTTGGTCGTTCAAGACTGACTGGTATTATGCCGGCGATCAACGCCGATTGGCGGGCGAAATGACCCTGACGCCCAATGGCGATGGGGGCTGGATCTGTAGTTTTTCCAATGGCGAGTATGCTCGCGACGTCGAAGAGCCAACCGCGACAGCTGAACAGAGGTGCGTGGTTCGCGAAGTGAACAATGCGCTCATCATTCGCTCGCAAGTGGTTTCGGCAAGCACGGCCAATTACCAACCCGATCATTTTGATCTGCGGGTGGTTGACGCCGATACTTTGGCGGGCACGGCGTTTTCTTGGATGCCATTGGGACCGGTCGTTTTCCGTCGTATTGAGATGTCAATTTCATGATCAGTCGTTTGTGTTTCGTATTTTTTGTGTTTTGCGCCGCTTCGCCAACTCTTGCAGAGCCAACCCAGCCCGTTGTGGATCTCGTGCTCGAGGGTCGTTGGACTTTTCAAACGCAAACTTTTGAGCAACGGGACTGCACCATGAGTGGTGATCTCACTGTGACCACCACCGGTCATCCTTTGATTTTCGATGGTGTTTTGATCGCGCGCGAGACTTGCAAACACGCCGACTATGTTATCACTGCGGAACAAACCAGCGTTGTGAAGCATATCAACAATGCGGTGATCGTGCGCAGTGAGGTCAAAACGGTCAATCCACCGGTGCCTTACCGCCCCGACCACTTTCGGTTAAAGGTGATCGACGGCAACACATTGCGCGGCGTCCTTGACGCCAATGTCGACGCAGAGGTGGTGTTCACGCGGGTCACCGACTAGCGCTGGTCCAAAGGGGATTGAAGTTATGCATGGTTGGAAATGCATCACCGCCGTGACCACCGCCGTGACTGGCGCGCTTGCTGTTCAGTCGGGATCGGTCGCCTTAGCGCAGGATGGGGCGGATTTTGATCCCACTGGCCAGTGGTCGTTTCAGTCAGAAGACGGCTATAATACCGTTTGCACCATGAGCGGCGAAATCAGTTTCACTCCCATTCCCGATGAACCCAATCGATATCGCTGTGAGTTCACGGCAGTTGAAGACTGCTTGCCCCGCAGCTTTCACACCGCTGAGCAAGTGTGTGTGGCCGAGATTGAGGGCGACAAAGTGCGGATTGTCAGTGAGTTGGTGAGCGTGGATCCGCCATCGGGAACCTATTTGCCGGACAATTTCTTTTTGGAGATCGACAATCCCGACCTCATGCTGGGCGCACTTTGGTTTGGACAAGTGGTGGCCGGCATCCGGTTTGAACGACGCAACTTGGTGATTTCATGAAATTTGGGATGGTGTTTGCGTTGGCGCTGTGCGTCAGCCCTATTATTGCGGCGGCGCCTGTGGGCGCACAATCCACCGCCAGCAGCAATCTGAGAGATTTGCTTGGCGACTGGTCGGTGGAAACCACCCGGTTTGGCCCAGATCAGTGCCAGTTGGTGGGCCAGATGACGCTCACTACCGACGAGAACGGCGCCATGAGTTGCCAGCTCTCGCTTCAACAGGTCTGCGCCACGGAAGGGTTCGGCCCATTTGGCTCAGTCCAGGCGTGTGACATTCTGGCGGTCAATAGCGCGGTGTTGATCCGCAGCGAGGTCTTATCGCTCGACCCGCCCGACACGCCCTATCTTCCCGATAGTTTCGATTTGCGCCTAACCACACCCAACGAGATGGTTGGCCGTCATCTTTCGCCCAATTACAGCAATATTCGCGCAAAATTCACGCGTCGCGCCCAGACAATCTCTTAGGCCTTGGAGCCGCGCGGTGGCAGACAGGCTAACAGAGACACTCAATTTTGACGGCGTATTGATAGTGGGTGCGGGGCTCGCTGGGCTCTATCTTGCACTCAAGTTAGCGCCCCGCCCCTGTTTGGTCATCGCCCCTCACGGCCCGGGCGAAGGCGCGTCGAGCACCTGGGCGCAGGGTGGGATCGCCGCCGCACTCGATCCCGATGACTCATTTGAAGCCCATGTTCGCGATACCATCGCCGTGGGCGGCGGCCTCGTTGAAGAGGCCGCAGCACGCGCCATTTGCAGCGCGGGTCCACGCTTGGTGAGCGATTTGGCGGCCATTGGCGCACCCTTTGATCAAGACCCGGTCACCGGTCAGTACCGGCTGAGCCGTGAAGCAGCGCACTCGACCGCCCGCGTGGCGCGAGTCAAAGGCGACGGCGCAGGTCGAGCGATCATGGCCGCCATCGGCCGCGCCGCAGCTCTGGCCTCGCACGTGACGCTTCGCGCGGGATTGACCGCCACATCGCTTGTGCTGCGAGAAGATGGCCGGGTTGGCGGGGCCTTGGCCTCTCGGCCAGATGGTGGCGAGGTGTGCATCTTAGCGCATGAGACCGTGCTCGCCGCCGGCGGCGTCGGCGGGCTCTATGCGGTGACCACAAACCCAAACACCGCCGATGGCGCAGCCATGGCTTTGGCCTTTGGCGCGGGCGCAACCATTGCCGATCCAGAGTTTGTTCAATTCCACCCCACCGCCATAGATGTGGGGGCTGATCCAGCTCCCTTGGCCACCGAAGCCCTGCGCGGCGAAGGCGCGGTTTTGGTGGATGCCAAGGGCCGTGCGCTGGTCGACCCGCTGGGGCCGCGTGACGAGGTCGCCCGGGCGGTGCATCAGGCGCGTCAGGATGGCCGGGGAGCATTCCTGGATGCGCGCACAGCCATTGGTGATGCGTTTCCAGATCGGTTTCCCACTGTGTTCGCCGCCTGTGAGGATGCGGGAATTGATCCACGCGCTCAGCTCATCCCCGTGGCGCCGGCGGCGCACTATCATATGGGCGGAGCGCAAACGGACCTTGAGGGCGCAACGGATGTACCCGGTCTATCCGCCGTGGGTGAAGCGGCGCGAACGGGCATGCATGGGGCCAATCGGCTTGCATCCAATTCATTGCTTGAGGCCGGCGTGATCGCCAAGCGGGCTGCCGACCGATTGCGTGAACACAACGCCCCCAAGGCCAGTTCACACCAACCCAGTGTTGCACCAACGCCATTGTCTCCCATTGATCGCAGAAAACTGCGTCAGGCCATGGCCGACTATGCCGGCGTTGTGCGCACAGCCGACGGGCTTGGCGCATTGGACGCGGTGCTCGCCGGCCTCGAAAGCGGTCCGAACACACCCACACCCGTAATCGCGGCGCGCTTGATCCAGTCGGCGGCGCTGGCTCGCGCAGAAAGCCGCGGAGCCCACTACCGATCTGATTTTCCCGACACACTGATTGATCCTTCGCCCAGCCTGTTGACCTCGCGCGCGGCCAGCGTCATTCAGCGCGTGGGGAACAGATCGTGACGCGATTTAATTGGGTGACCGCACTATGATTCCATCACTCTCTCGCCGCCATGCCGGTGACACACCCTCAACGCCGTTGGATATCCCAACGCCACCGGCCTCCATCGTGGCTGACATCGTCACGCGCGCCTTGGCGGAAGATTTGACGGGCGCGGGCGATTTGACCAGCGACACTGTGGTCCCCCTCGACGCCCATCTGGATGTGGTCATCGCCGCACGCGCGCCAGGACGCATTTGCGGCGTGCAAGCAGCCCAGGAGGTGTTCCGTCAGGTCGATCCTCGCATCACAGTCTCCGTGCAGGTCAAGGACGGCGCCAATGTCACGGCGCTCACCCCAGTCTTGCGTATTTCCGGCCCGGCTCGCACCGTGCTGACGGCTGAACGCACAGCACTGAATTTCCTCACCCACTTGTCTGGAGTCGCAACTCTGACTCAGGCCTATGTGAAAGCAATTGACGGCACGCTGGCGCGCATTGTGGGAACGCGCAAGACCACGCCGGGGCTGCGAACGCTGGAAAACCACGCCATTTGTTGCGGCGGCGGCGGGCGCCATCGTTATAATCTTTCGGACGCGATTTTGGTGAAGGACAACCACATTGCCGCTGCCGGCGGGGTTACGGCGGCGCTGATGGCGGTGCGCGCACGCGCGGGCCACATGGCGCACGTCTCCATAGAAGTGGATACGATAAGCCAGTTGGAAGAAGCGCTGCGTTACGGACCTGACGTGGTGCTGCTCGACAATTTCGACGTGAAGGACATGACCGAGGCCGTGCGCATGGCCGGCGGACGGTGCGTGGTGGAAGCCTCCGGCGGGGTGTCGTTAGAAACAGTGCGCCAAATCGCCGAGACTGGCGTGGACGTGATCTCCATCGGAGCCCTCACCCACTCGGCCCCTGCGCTCGATCTCGGCATGGACGTGGTTTAATTGCCGTTGCGAATTCAGCGGAAACATGAGTTTCCTCTATGCCGTGCCTTCGCGTGAGCTTGGGTAGCGATAGAAAATGTGGGCGCCAATCGTCTCCGTACGCACCAAGCGCGGCGCCCAGTAAGGCGACACATAATCGGCGTGATAGTGGGTCGCGCCATCGGTCACCGGCGGGGAGAGACGCAGCAATGCATTTCGTGCGACCGCCTGGGAATCCGCCCAGTTACGGCCCCGCGGCTCACGCGCTTCGGCGCCATCGCAGGTGAATGAGAATTGGCAGCCCGATTTACGCTCAGATCCATCGTAAATCACGTCGCAGACATTGTTTGGGTACAAATTATGGCGCACACGATTGAGAATTACTTCAGCCACTGCAAGCTTTCCTGAGATCGCCTCTATACCAGCCTCATAATAAATGGCGCGGGACATGCAGTCCTGATCGCGCATAAACCGCTGGGCGTTCTCGAAATGCACTGGCGCAAAGTAATGAAAGCGAGCGGACGCTGCGCGATCACGCTGCTCGGCGCTCTTAACCATGAACGGCTCGATGTCAGGGATAAGTCCCTCTGACTCCACCCGAACAAATTCCAGTGCCTGACGACGTAGCGCCAACGCATCATCCTGAGCGCCGACCCGCGACTGCAGGAGGGGCGCGCCTGCCACAACGGCAGCGATCAGTGTGAGCACAACGATTGAACGCGCGCCAATTCGGCGCGTCTTTGGCGCCGCCACATATTTTGCCACAGTCACCCACCTTCTTGGGTTCATTGCTTCTGCAATAAGCCTCAAGAATGCGACCGAAAGCGTTAACGCCTCGTTAACCACCATGGCTGAACCCACAGCATAAAGCCGCGTCGCCATAGCGAACGGGATATAGCTCAACATACCTGGTACCATTCAACCCAGCACAGTTATCGACTGTTTACGCCCCGGTAAGATAATGCCTATGTAGCTAAAAAGTTCCATTTGTCCAGTTTCTAGCTGCACACACCACGTCACATTGGCCTGAGTTCAAGTGTCGTGACCGCCTCATTTGTCACTGTCCATGATCACTGCTTGAGCCGCGGCCAAGCGAGCAATCGGTGCGCGATAGGGCGAGCAGGAGACATAGTCCAAGCCGATTTCTTCACAAAAGGCGATGGAGCTCGGATCACCACCATGCTCACCACACAGACCCAGTTTGAGGCTGGGCCGGCTTGAGCGTCCTCGCGCCACAGCAATGCGCAAAAGATCGCCAACGCCTTCGCGATCTAAGCTCACAAACGGGTCTTTTTCGATCAGGCCTTTTTCAATGTACTGCCCCAAGAACCGGCCGGCGTCATCGCGCGACAGGCCCAGCGTGGTTTGTGTGAGGTCATTAGTGCCAAACGAAAAGAAGTCGGCGTACAGCGCAATGTCGTCTGCCCGCAACGCGGCGCGCGGCAGCTCAATCATGGTGCCGACGGTGAAAGGGGGGCGCGCGCCGGCCTCTTTTTCGATGTCGTCAGCCACCGCATTAATCTCGACGCGCAGCGTCCGCAATTCATCGGAGAGCGCCACAAGCGGGATCATGATTTCGACCACGGGCCAAACGTCCAGCTCAGCGTGAACTTCAGCTTGGGCGGAGAAAATCGCGTGCACCTGCATGCGATAAATCTCGGGGTAAGTTATGCCCAGCCGGCAGCCGCGATGACCGAGCATCGGGTTAGACTCAGCCAGTTCCTTTGCCCGCAGCATTAGCTTTTTAGCGCTCAGACCGGTGGCCTCGGCGACCGCGGCCACATCGTCTTCTGAGTGGGGCAAGAACTCGTGCAATGGCGGGTCCAGCAGCCTGATGGTGCACGGTCGATCCTCCATTATGCGGAAAATCGCCGCAAAATCGGCCTGTTGGAAGGGTGCAATTTTCGCCAGCGCCGCTTCACGGCCCTCACTGCTGTCGGCAAGGATCATCTCGCGCACAGCTGCAATACGTTCGGAGTCAAAAAACATGTGTTCCGTGCGACACAGGCCAATGCCCTCCGCGCCGAAATCCACGGCGGTTTGTACGTCTTCAGGCGTTTCGGCATTGGTGCGCACACGCAACCGGCGCACATCATCCGCCCAGGCCATCAGGGTCGTAAAATCGCCGGTGAGACTGGGCGGGTTCATCTTGACTTCGCCCACATACACCCGGCCGCGGCCGGTCTCGTCTTCCGAACCATCCACGGTGATGATGGCGCCCTCGGCGACTTCGCGGCCGTCCGCGATCAACACGCCACGATCTTCATCAATGCGCAGTGCGGTCGCGCCACACACACACGGCGTGCCCATGCCGCGCGCCACCACAGCGGCGTGGCTGGTCATGCCGCCACGCACGGTGACCACAGCCTCGGCGGCGTGCATACCATGCACATCTTCAGGGCTGGTCTCAGTGCGCACCAAGATCACCTTCTTGCCCTCGCGCGCCAGTTCTTCCGCCTCGTCAGCGGTAAAGCACACTGCACCAGATGCAGCGCCAGGCGAGGCCGGCAGCCCGGTGACAAACAAATCAGCAGGCGCGGACAAATCAATGGTCGGGTGCAATAGCTTGTCCAGCTGAGCGGGCTCAACGCGTGTCACCGCTTCACGCTCAGTGATCAGGCCTTCATTGACCATGTCCACCGCGATCTTAAGCGCCGCATTGGCGGTGCGCTTGCCCGAGCGGGTCTGCAGCATCCACAACCGGCCGTCTTCCACGGTGAACTCAATGTCCTGCATGTCGCGATAATGGCGCTCGAGCTTGTCGAACACCGTGACCAGCTCTGCGAACGCCTCGCGCATGGCCGTTTCCATG
>CAZWVH010000068.1:0-14594 GCA_964636945.1 uncultured Caulobacterales bacterium
CGCTGATCTGATCGGCGAAGCCATCAGGCGCATCGCCAACGATGAGTCCTTGTCCCAATTGTTTGTTGAAAGCCGTAAAGTGCGCGAGCCGGTATGATTGGATCAATGCGCGTCATATCGGTTGCGAATGGCGGCGTCATCAAGTCCAGGCGATCGCCCACAAAGTCTGTGGGTTATGCTTCATCAAACTCTCATTACACGTTCGCATCTTCGCGCTGAACCTGTTACCATTCCGGCTCGCAAATGCGATGAAACAGGGGCACGCACATGCTGTATTCGCAGTCCAAAGCGCCGAAGGTTGCGATCTTCGGACTGTTCGGGTCAGGAAACCTGGGCAATGACGCCAAACTCGAGGCCATGCTCCATGGAATGCGACGAGCGGCCCCGCACGCCGACTTTTACGCCATCGCCGAAAATCCCGAAACGGTGACAGAGCGTTTCGACGTTCCCGCCATCGACCTGTATCAGCGCTCCGTAAAGGCCGAAGGGGCGCTCATCCGCAGCATGCCGGGACCGGCGAAGAGTGTGGCGCGCGAGGCCAACCGCTGGGAACGCGCGCGACAGACGCTCAAGGACACCAATCACGTTTTGTTGGCTGGCGCGGGTGTGTTCAACGGTCGCCAAGTCAATGACATCGACATGCCCTTTCGGGTCATGCGATGGACGGTGATGACCCGCGCCCGCGGCGGGGACGTCCATCTTGTGGCGATGGGCGGTGGTGATTCCAAGTCGCCATGGGCGCGTCGTGCGCTTGGTGTCGCCGGCCGGGCGGCGGTGTACAGGTCGTGGCGCAATTACCAATCTCGCGACTTTGCCGAAGAACTGGGCATCTCCACTGCCCATGATTCCGTGGTGCCTGACCTCATTTTCGCCCTGCCAACGGCCAATGCAGCGGCCGCGAGCGCTCCGTCCGCCAATCAAGTCAAAACCGTGGGCCTGGGTGTGATGGCGTTCCAAAACTGGAAAGCCGCCGGCGGTGTCGGCCTGCAAGCCTCCTACGGGGTTTACTTGAAGAAGGTTGTGGCAGTGGCGCGGTGGTTGCTGGAGGATGGCAAGACCGTCCGGCTTTTGGTGGGCGATGATGAGGACGAAGCCGTGGTGGAAGACGTAAAATCCGCCCTAGCCGCCGACGTTCCCGATAAGATGGATGGGATATCGGTGCGTCGTTTCGATTCCATTCACGACATTTTTGATGAGATCTCGAAGACTGATGCTGTGATCGCGTCCCGTTTCCACAATGTGGTTGCCGCGCTGCGCCTTGGAAAACCGGTGGTTTCACTCGGCTATGGCTCAAAGTTTGAGTCTGTGCTCGAGGAATTTAGCATTCCCCATCTGGCGCAAAACATTTGGGAATTCGACGTCGATAAGCTCAAACAGCAATTCGCCGAGGCGACCAAGGACCCGGTCACGTTCCGCAATAATTGTCTGCGCACCAGCGATCGCTTGAGCGGTCAGCTTGAAGAACATTTTGATCGTATTGCCCGACGTTTTGAGTATGCGCATTAGCGCCAAGGCCCGTGGCCGACAAAACGCCCGCCCCAACTCAATTTGAATTTGCTCTCAGACTGAGATCAAAACCGCATTGATTCGCAATTTCCCACCATGATCGAACGAGCATTACGGTGAGTTTTTGTTGCGACCCACAAAATGAATTCAGCGAATTTATGCTCATTGCTTGAATTCTTGGCCCGTTTCTTTGGAATTTTTACACAATCTCACCCGAGATTGGCGACAGAAGGGATGCGGTTCACTTGCAACAGCGAAGCTTGCTTTACGGGCGCAGCATAAATTGGCCTTTCCTCCATCCAATTGTACGGAGGATGTGATGGGCAGACGGTTTAGTGTGTGGATTGCAGTGATGGTCGCCAGCGTCAGTGGAGTGACCGCGCCGGCCTTTCCATCGCCAAAATTATGGCCAATACCAATATGGCCGCCGCTGCGGGCGTGGTGATCGCTCTCATCGCCTCATCATTGCGCAATCGGCGGCCAGACCTGACCCTGGTGCTCAACGGCGCCATTGGCGGACTTGTGGCGATCACCGCGCAACCCTTGGCCCCCGCGCTGTGGCAAGCAGCGATCGTAGGCTCTATCGGCGGACTTTTGATTGTGTTCGTCACACCCCTATTTCAAAGAATGCGGGTGGACGGCGTGGTCGGCGCCATTCCCGCGCACTTGGTTTGCGGAATTTGGGGAATAATCGCCGTGGCGTTCACGGCGCGATCGGGTGAGAATGGACTATTGGATCAACTTCTGGTTCAGTTAACGGGAATTGGCGTCATTGGCGGATTGGTTGTCGTCACCAGCATGGCGGCATGGTTTGTGATCGATCGGTTGATCGGCGTCAAAGCCAGCGAAGAAGATCAGCGATTGGGGTTGGACCACGCAGAACTGCGCGCAATGGCTTATCCCTACTTTTCGCGGCCCGAGGACCCAGAAAGCGCCTAACGCCTTTGGCCATTGGTGCAGATAGGACTTCATGAGCTCAAACGTCTTTCGATTCACAGAACTGGACGCCCAACGACCCAAACGGCGAAGCGCTTCAACGCGCATCAAGGATTTCCAGGAAATCTATCGCCAGTTCACAGAGGCGGCTGCAGAAAATCAATCGAGCCGCTGTTCGCAATGTGGCGTGCCGTTTTGCCAATCGGGCTGTCCGTTGGAAAACAATATTCCTGATTGGTTGCGCTTGGCGGCCAATGGGGAGGTGCGCGAGGCCTACGATGTCTCGGCGGCGACAAATCCCATGCCAGAGGTATGCGGGCGGATTTGCCCTCAGGATCGCTTATGCGAGCAAGCCTGCGTGATCGAACAGTCCGGTCATGGCGCGGTGACCATTGGCGCTGTGGAAAAGCATTTGACTGACATGGCGTGGGACAATGGCTGGGTGCCCCCCATCGCCGTTGGCGCGCCCTCCGGCTTGTCGGTGGGGATTATCGGCGCTGGCCCAGCAGGCCTCGCAGCGGCAGAGCGCCTACGCGAATATGGCCATGCCGTCACGGTTTATGACCGCTATGATCGCATTGGCGGACTCATGGTCTACGGCATTCCCAACTTTAAATTGGACAAGGCCATTGTGACCCGACGGGCGGAGCGCTTAAGAGCTGCCGGTGTGGAGTTTGTACTCAACACGGATGTGGGCCGCGATGTCAGTTTGGCGCAATTGCGCAATCGTCATGACTCCGTACTCATCGCAGCAGGGGTTTACCAGGCCCGGGCGCTAGGCGTGGACGGGGACGCCTCACGCGTGATCACCCCGGCTTTGCAGTTTCTGACCGCGGCTAATCGCGATGGGTTTGGGGATCAGCGTGACCCTGCCGACGCCCACGCCCGGGACAAGCGCGTGGTGGTGATTGGCGGCGGGGATACCGCCATGGACTGCGTGCGCACCGCGGTGCGTCAGGGCGCCAAGTCCGTTACGTGCCTCTATCGCCGAGATAGAGACAACATGCCAGGTTCAGCACGCGAAGTGCGCTCAGCCGAGGACGAGGGCGTGGACTTCCAGTGGTTGTCAGCGCCCAAGACCATCTCGTCGTCTTCGGGTGGCGCTGGCGTCGTCACCGCCATTGCCATGCGCCTGGCGGGCGCGGATGCCTCTGGTCGACGCGCGCCTGAACCGGTGGCGGGTAGTGAACGGCCCCTTGACGCTGATCTGGTGATTCCCGCCTTGGGATATGATGGCGAGGACTTTGTCGAACTGTTCGCCGCTTCTGATTTGGCGACCACAAAGAAAGGACTGATTGAGGCCAAGCCGGTGCTTCCTGAGCATGGGATGGAGCTGGGCTCGGGCGTCACCTCGCTCAATGGCGTTTTTGCCGCCGGCGACTGTGTGCGCGGCGCTTCGCTTGTCGTGTGGGCTTTGCGCGATGGACTGAGAGTCGCGGCGCAAATACACCATTGGCTCTTGCAGAGCGCTGCGCGCGACGTATCGTCCGCGGCATGACCATCAAAACATCTGCTGACGCGGCTCAGTTTTTGGCTGCCCAAGACGAGGCCCGCCAACGACTGATTGCAGCAGGCGCCTACGACCCCGCCCATGAACAATCGGCGTGCGGGGTGGGTATGGTGGCTTCGGTTGACGCGGAGCCCCGGCGCGACGTGGTCACATTGGCGTTGGCCGCACTGAGATCGGTGTGGCACCGTGGCGCGGTCGATGCGGATGGACTCACTGGTGACGGCGCCGGTCTGCGGATTGATGTGCCCCAGGAATTTTTCCGCCATCAAGTCAAGCGAATCGGCCACACGCCGCGCGACTGGCCGGTGTGTGTGGGCATGACGTTTCTGCCCCGCACCGATTTGGGGGCGCAGGACCGGGCCCGCACCGTGATCGAAACCCACATATTACGTGCCGGTTTTTACCTCTATGGCTGGCGTCAAGTGCCGGTGCGCCCTGCGGTGATCGGGCCCAAGGCCGAGGCGACCCGTCCAGAAATTGAGCAAGTCTTGTTCTGCGATCCCCAGGGACGGGACAATGAAGCCCTCGAACGTGCGCTCTATATTGTCCGCCGCCACATTGAACGCCAAGCCGAACGCGAGGGCCTGAAGGAGCTGTATCTGTGTTCGCTCTCCGCCCAATCGCTCATCTACAAAGGTCTATTCCTGGCCGAACAGATTGAGGCGTTTTATCCCGACCTCGCCGATCCGGACTTTGTGTCCGCCGTCGCCATCTTTCATCAGCGCTATTCAACCAACACCTTTCCACAATGGCGGCTGGCTCAACCGTTCCGGGTGCTGGCGCATAACGGTGAAATCAACACATTGAGCGGCAATCGCAATTGGATGCGCAGCCATGAATTGAGTCTGACCGCCGACGCCTATGGCGACCAGTCGGAGGCCATGCGACCTGTGATCCAGCCCGGAGCATCGGATTCGGCGGCTCTGGACAATGTGTTTGAAGGTCTTTTGCGAGCAGGACGCGAAGCGCCCTTGGTGAAGGCCATGCTCTTGCCGGAGGCATGGTCCAAGCGCCCCCACGTCACCTCTGAACCCAAACGTGCGCTTTACGCCTATTGCAACGCCATCATGGAGCCATGGGATGGGCCAGCTGCAATTGCGGCCTGCGATGGGCGTTGGGCGCTGGCGGGATTGGATCGAAACGGCCTGCGGCCCTTGCGATGGGCCCTCACCCATGACGGCATTCTCGCCGTGGGGTCTGAGGCCGGCATGACGCCGCTTGACGATGAACGGGTGATCCAACGCGGGGCTGTGCGTCAAGGCGGTGTCATTGGGGTTGATTTGCGCGAGAAGAAGTTTTTCGCCGACGAAGAGTTGGTGCGCCACGTGGCGTCAGACGCCGACTATGCCGCCTGGTCCTCCAGCGTGATCGATATGGAGCCAGAGATCGGCCCAGGCGCTGAGCCATTCCTCTTTGACGCCATTGAACGCCGGCGGAGATTGCGGGCGGCCGGCGTGACCCGCGAAGATCTTGAGCTGGTTCTCACCCCCATGATTGAGGACGCCAAAGAGGCGGTGGGCTCCATGGGCGATGATACGGCCCCTGCAGTGCTGTCCCAGCGGTACCGTCCATTAAGCCACTATTTTCGCCAACGGTTTTCCCAGGTTACCAACCCACCCATCGACCCTTTGCGAGAGGGCCGGGTGATGAGCCTGAAAACCCGTTTTCGCAATTTGGGGGCCGTGCGCGCCACCGACGGTCCCTTACCGGAAATCTTGAGCCTAGAAGGCCCAATCCTGTCCAATGGCATGTTCGACCGGTTGTGCAGCAAATTGGGGGATGAAACCCAAGCATTGGACTGCACATTCACACCATCTCCCAGCACCGCTCCCGGCGGCGCGTTGCGTGCAGCCTTGGAGAAACTGGTCGCTCAAGCCGTGCAGGCTGTGGACGCGGGCGCCAGCCATTTGGTGCTCACCGATGAGCATCAGAATTCCGATCGCGCCCCTGCTCCCATGATCCTGGCGGCGGCGGCCGTGCATCGAACGCTTTTGGAAAAGGGCCTGAGGCGCAAATGCGCGCTCACCGTGCGATCCGCCGAATGTTTTGATGCGCATTATTGCGCCGTTCTCATTGGCGTGGGCGCCACGTGTGTTGCGCCTTATTTGGCGTTCGAAGCCGCGTCCGACCTGGTTGAACGCGACAAATGCAGCGTTGATTCTCCCCAACATGCTGCAAGAGCGGTGAAGACCGCACTGGAAAGCGGGCTTCTCAAAATCCTGTCGAAGTCAGGCATTTCCGTTTTGTCAGCCTATCGCGGCGGATGCTGGTTTGAAGCGCTGGGCCTGTCGCGCGTGCTGGTGGAGGAGTATTTTCCCGGCATGAGCAGCCGCATTTCCGGGGTGGGATTGGCGGGGATTGAGGCGGAGACGTTCGCTCAACACGCAGCCGCTTGGTCGGACGGAACCACGGATCAGCTCGATGTGGGCGGATTTTACCAAGTTCGTGCGTCCGGCGAGCCGCATTCGGTGGATGCGAAAATGATCACCCACTTGCAACGGGCCGTCCGCACCAATGACCAAGGCGCATGGGATCAATACATCTCCACATTAGAACAGCATCCTAAGCTCAAATTGCGGGACCTCCTTAATTTCAGCCCGCAAGGCGAGCCCATCTCCATCCATGATGTGGAGCCCCTGAGCGCGATTTATCGCCGATTTGTCACGCCGGGCATGTCATTGGGCGCGCTGTCGCCGGAAGCCCATGGCGTGCTCAATCTTGCCATGAACCAATTGGGCGCCCGCTCGGTGTCCGGTGAGGGCGGCGAAGACCCGGACCGGTATGTGCTCACGCCTGAAGGCGGCAATCTCAATTCGGCCGTGAAGCAAATTGCCTCGGGCCGATTTGGCGTGACGGCCGAATATCTCAACCAAGCCCGCGAGATTGAGATTAAGGTGGCGCAAGGGGCCAAGCCGGGCGAAGGCGGTCAGTTGCCCGGCCACAAGGTGACTGAGTTCATCGCGCGCATGCGCCACTCCGATCCAGGCGTCACATTGATCTCGCCGCCGCCCCATCACGATATTTACACCATCGAAGATCTCGCCCAGCTGATCTACGACCTCAAGCAATGCAATCCTGACGCCCGCGTCGCAGTGAAACTGGTATCTTCTACTGGCGTGGGCACGGTGGCGGCAGGGGTCGTTAAAGCCAAGGCCGATATTGTCCACATCGCAGGTCATGGCGGCGGTACCGGCGCGAGCCCGCTCACATCGATCAAGTTTGCCGGACTGCCTTGGGAAATAGGGCTGGCCGAAGCCCATCAGATTCTGTCGCTCAACCAATTACGTGACCGGGTGAGATTGCGCACTGACGGCAGCTTGCGCACTGGGCGCGACATTATCATCGCCGCGATGTTGGGCGCCGAGGAATACGCCATTGGGACGGTGTCCTTGCTCGCGCTCGGTTGCCTGATGGTGCGCCAATGTCACAACAACACCTGCCCGGTGGGTGTGTGCACCCAAGACGAAGCGCTCCGCGCAAGATTTCATGGCGCGGTGGATCATGTGATCAATCTGATGACATTCCTGGCGCAGGATGTCCGCCGACATTTGGCGGGCTTGGGCGCGCGAACGCTTGATGACATCATTGGACGCACAGATTTGCTCCACCAAATTTCCCGTGGCGGTGCGCGTTTGGATGATCTCGACTTAAATCCGTTACTCGTCCGCGTTGACGAAGAATGGCGACCACAGACCGAGGCGCCTTACTCGCCACCTGCGCCGGCCTTGGACGAACACATTCTCAAAGACGCCGCAGCCGTATTCAAATCGGGCGAACAAGCGCGGCTCGCTTATACCATCCGCAATGTGGACCGGGCGGTGGGCGCGCGCGTGTCATCGAAGATTGTGCGCACATTTGGCCCCACCGGTTTGGCCGATGGGCGGTTGACCGTGCGATTTGTTGGTTCGGCCGGTCAGTCATTTGGCGCGTTTTCAGCGCAAGGCTTACGGCTGGAGCTTGAAGGCGAAGCCAATGACTATGTGGGCAAGGGCCTGTCGGGAGCCCAAATCGCCATTTGGCCCGCCTCGCCCAACAGAAATGGCGCAGATGGCGACGCCGACGCCATCATCGGCAATACATGTCTATATGGCGCGACCAGCGGCGCCCTTTTTGCCGCGGGTCGGGCTGGGGAACGATTTGCCGTGCGCAACTCCGGCGCCCACGCGGTGGTGGAAGGCGTGAGCGCCAATGGCTGCGAATACATGACGTCAGGTCGGGTGGTGGTTCTCGGATCAGTGGGCGACAATTTCGCCGCGGGCATGACAGGCGGTGAGGCCTTCGTCCATGATCCAGAGGACGTGCTTGCCAGTCTAGTCAATCTTGACGACGCCGAATTGGCTGCGCCAGATGCATTGGCGCTCGCACGGTGCCGAGAATTGATCGAAGCGCATGTGGCCGCAACGCGTTCGTTGCGCGCACAACACATTTTGGAGGCTTGGGCGCAGGAAGAGTCGCATTTCGCTCTGGTTCGCCCCAAATCCGCGGCTGTCTCGCCCAAAGCCAAGACGCAAAGACAACGCCCGCCACAGCCACCAAAGCGCAAGGAACGCGTCGACCACGCGCAGCCATAGGCGTCGTCCGGGCAATCGAGTTTCCACTGCGAACGTCACCGGCCGCTTTTCCGCACCATGGCTTTGGAAATGCATGCGCGGTGAGAGTGCATGTCCCGCGAATCATCTTACCAAACGGTAAGATTTTCTGCCTAGTTTTTCAGAATCACACTGGCGACATCAGGTGGGCGCGCACATGGCTGACACAGAACTTCAAATACTTCAGAAACTCCGAAACTTACACGTGACCAGAGACAATAAGATGGTCAAGTTCGAGCGAAGCCTCAAATCGCTGTCGAACGAGCAAAAGGACGAGTTGATTTTGACCTACGCGTCTATTTGCTCGGCGCTCACGAGCGAATTATCCAAGCAAAAAATTGATGCCTTAAAGAATCAGAAGCGTAAACCTATTCCCGTCGAATAATGAAAGACACGAATTACGCGATTTCCGCCAGAAGTTCTGGACTTGGCGACATGATCGCACAGCTCATGCATGTGTATTGGTTTTGCCGGGAAACGGACCGTCAGTGCATCGTAGACAGGACCCATATTCTGCATAATGCCGAAGATGAGGCGTCAGACAACGAAAATTGCTTTTCCAATCTATTTGAAGACTGCGAAATTCATCCCATCGAATGTGTGGGAGAACTCCAGGACTACCGCTCTTCGTGGGGCGCCGACCTAAAGGGCAAGAAAAAACATGCTCTGTCGAAATTCGAACCACCAATTTTTGAAACTTATTTGCTGACAGGGGTCAAACCTCGACAGAAATACCTGACCTTTGTTGGTTCTATTGATATTCTACCGTTTGATTCGCTCTGGGACTTCTATAAAATTCTTCAACCCAAAAACCAGATTTCACGGTCATTATTTGAGACCATCCCTGATTTGCGTGACCACATTGGCGTGCATGTTCGCCATGGCAATGGTGAGCTTTATGATGGTGACGGCGAACACCGCATGTTCGAATCCTACCGAAACACGATCGACTCGCTCATCGCTGATGTTGAACATCCCAAATTCTTTCTTGCGACCGACAGTGGCCGCGTTCATGAGTGGTTTCAGCGTCAGTATGGCGACTTCACAACGCTGAATAGCGAGCTTCCCACGGCAGAAGGTGAGACCCTTCACAAAAGGCGGGCGCGCCGAGATGGCGCCGGAGCTCCAAAGTCCACATCGGAACTCCTCCAAGAAGCCTTGAAGGACATGCTGGCGCTATCGATGTGTTCTCACTTAATTTGTAGTCGCGGCAGCTCCTTCACCCGTTGCTCGCGCGCGTGGGGGAACCTCAAAGAATCCAATGGCAGGCTCCGCTTCGTGGACGCACCGCGACGCAGCAAAGGTAAGTGACACACCCATTCACAGTTTGTGGTCGGGCGGGCGCAAGCATCCACTCGATCATTCACCGCAAATCAGGATAGCACGAGCCCATCCACAGTGAAAAAGAGGCGCACATGGCCAGGGTCGTTGATTTCTACGGGTATCAGTTCGACTTCAACCCAAAAGATGGCGCAGCCTCTTTAGAGGAAATGCTCAAGGTCTTTGAGTATATCAAACCCAAACCTTGCTCTCTGCCTTTTCGTCGCATTGGAGGAACCACCGACGGCGCCTATCTGGTCCCCGATGATCTAGAGGGCGTTGCGGCTTGTTTCTCACCCGGCGTGTTTAACAGGAAGACGTTTGAAGACACACTCCTGGACGACTACGGCATCCCTTCGCACATGTGTGACTACACAAGCGATGCTGAGAAGTTCAAAACGCCATTGCGGGGCGGTCAAACATTTCTGAAGAAATGGCTCGATCCTAATCCGCATGACGACAACATCAGCCTCGACCATTGGGTGAAAGATTATTGCCCGGAGGGCGATCTTGTCCTGCAGATGGACATAGAAGGCGCTGAATTCAAAAACATCATCAATACCGGCGAAGAAACGCTCGCCAAATTTCGTGTAATTGTTATCGAGATCCATAACTTGTCAGAAATGACAAAACAGCCGGTCCTCGATTCAGTCGTCGCGCCATTTTTTGAGAAGTTAGCGAAGTTCTTTACGTGCGTGCATGCACACCCCAATAATTGTTGCGGGCACTTTACAATTCCGGGCACTGGAATTCAGATACCCAAGGTGCTCGAACTGACGTTGATACGGTCGGATCGATTATCTGCTGATGGTCGACCTCCCATGCTGCCGCATCCGTTGGACATCGGCCGCAACGTGGCTGAAAAGCCGCCACTATTCTTGTCGGACGATTGGCTCGATGGCGAGCGACCAATCGAATCCCAGTTGCGGATGATCAATGACCGGTTGGATTTCCATGAGTCGTCTTTGATCGAGGCTACCCGCAAATCCTCTCAATTGTCACTGGACCTGCTGACCAAGGGCCTCGACACTCTGACACGGGCCGCCCGCGCAAATTCACCAGTCGAAACTGATGCGCTCAATGAAGTCGCCGCGGGGTGTGCTTATCGCCTCAGCTCGGCGCGATCTGGCGGCAGCCTGACCGGTGTTGTGGCGCCCGGCGACCCATTTTTCTTTCACACCCGTGTCACGCCCGGCGCCTTCATTGAGATCGACTTGGGCGAGGTTCGAGACATACGACGCATCGTGGTGACCAATTGTGGACATCGGCAAACCGATCGCGCGGCGCACCTGTTCGCAGTACTGTCGCCAGATCATGACCAACGCGAAGACGTGTTTCCCATGCGTCCATCCGAGCGTTTCCTCAAGGGGACGGACCGACTGTGCGTGCTTGACATTCCAAGCACGCCCGCGCGCTTTGTGAAAATCACGTCTCCCATCCAAACGGCCCTGCATTTTGCCAATGTGGAAGTATTCGTCCCCCGGTAACCTTTGAGCCGTCGTGGTCCGATCACGACGATGGAGCGCGGGGAAGCCTGAACACGAACGTGGCGCCTCGATCATTCAGTCCGACGCCATCGTCCAGCCAAATTTCGCCGCCATGCGCCAACAACATGGAGCGGACGATCACAAGGCCCATGCCTGTGCCGCCGTCACCACGTCGGGTGGTGAAGAACGCCTCAAAAATTCGGTCGCGATTACCTTGAGAAATGCCCGCACCGTCGTCAGTGACGGTGATTTCAACCGCGTCAGCGCGCCCGGTCCTATCGCCTTTGAGCAATTGAGCGGAAACCTGCACGCGCTTGGCTCCATGGCGCAGAGCATTGTCGAATAGATGCGACAAAACGATCGTGAGATTGTCCACATCCATGACAAGTCCGGCATCCAAGCGACCGGTCCAGTCAATTGCGAGACCACCAAAGTTGGCGGCGAGCTGTTCTCGGCAGTTGGCCAACGTCGTGGCGCCAAGATGTTGCGGGTTTTCCGCACGAGCCAAATCTCGCAGCCGCTCCAACAGCAACACCATGCGTTCGGCGTCCGCCTGAATATTGCCGAGGAAGCGCGCCTGCTCCGCCGCCGCCATGTCATCGCGACCTTCCATCAAAACTTCAGCGGCCGCCTGGATCGCGCTTAAAGGCGTTTTGAGTTCATGCGAGACATGGGCGGTGAAGGTGCGGATATAGTCGGAGCGTTCTGATAGTTTCTCCGCCATGGTCATAAATCGCTCGGTCAGCTGAGCGACTTCGCGTGTTCCATGGCGCGGCAAGGGTCCAATGGCGTCGCGATTGCCCAAACCGATGGCGTCCGCGCGCGCCGACAAGTCGCCGATTGGCCTGGTGACCGTTCGCACAAACAGCCACCAGATCACGCAACCGGCCAGTAGCACCAATAGTGAGGCGAAGGCCACTTTATCGCGTTCGCGATACAGGTGCTTGAGTATGTTCTCCGGGGTGCGCGAGGCGTAGATTACGCCGACCAGACGATCCTCGGCGAAAACCGGCATGGCGGTGAAGATGCGGATGCGTGCGCCCCGACTGATTGAATAGATGGGCGGCGCTGGCCGTTCCGGCTCCCGGTTGCGAAGTACGCTTGCAAATGTCCCCTCCAGCGCGACCGCCACTTCATCCACGTGTGCAAAGGATTGGCCCACCTCACTGCCGCCCGCGATCACCACGCCTTGGGCGTCGAGGACGCGAACGCCGGCCAACGTGACTTTCTGGGTTTCAGCGATCATGCGGTCCATGCGCGCCACCACGGCAACAAGGCGGGCGTTGACGTCAAAATTGACCGGTTCTGGGTCAGGTCGATCGGAGAGGATCGGCGATGACGTGAGATCCAGCGACGGCTCGATCGGGGTAAAGCGGCCTGTATCGATGCCATGAGACCGTTCCGGCCGAGTTGGACCGCGAGGTAGATCTTCCTCATCAAGATTTGCGGCCTCGCTCGCCAACACCGCGGCCAGAACCGTGCTTTGGGCAATCAATTCGGCTTCAGTCTGGCGGATCAATTGGTTTTCGTAGAGCCGGAAAAAAACTAGCCCGACCAGCGGCAGCGCCACCACCGCCACAATCAGGACCGCGGTGATCATACCCAAGCTTGGCCGCCATTTACGTGGTGTCTGCGGCTCGCTCACGCTGTCACGCATGGTCCAATGCGAAATCCCACGCCTTTGACGGTCTCAATGACATTGGCGCAGCCACAGGCGGCAAACTTATTGCGAATATTGCGCACATGGCTGTCTATCGTGCGGTCGGAGACATGGATGTTGTCGGCATAGGCGTTTTGCATGAGCTGTTCACGCGTGAGCACAATTCCAGGCCGCCTCATCAGGCACGCCACCATCTCAAATTCCAACGCCGTGAGCGGCGCGGGTTTGCCAGCAAAACTCACCGCCCGCCGCGACCGATCGAGCGTCACCTCGCCATGGCTGAGCACAGCAGCATCCACGCCATCCTTGTTGTCACCATCAT
Source organism: uncultured Caulobacterales bacterium (assembly GCA_964636945.1). GTDB lineage: Bacteria > Pseudomonadota > Alphaproteobacteria > Caulobacterales > Maricaulaceae > CAZADA01. The sequence goes on from CAZWVH010000068.1 coordinate 13,331, forward strand.
TGATTGTCCGACGAAGGATGACAGACACGCGGGCGGCCAACTCGCGCGGGCTAAACGGCTTGGTGACATAGTCGTCCCCGCCAATCTCCAACCCCAGCACACGGTCAATCTCATCATCACGCGCGGATAAGAATAAAATTGGCGTATCGGCGATTTTGCGCATGCGCCGGCACAGTTCCAGCCCGTCAATCTCAGGCAATCCAATGTCGAGGACCACAAGATCGGGGCGCGTGTCACAAAACTTGGTCCAGGCCTCCGCGCCGTCGCGGGCAATGGCGGTGTGCATGCCAGCTTTGTCGAGGGCGAAAGCGATGACATCACAGATGTGGGGGTCATCATCCACCACCAAAATCCGCCGTGTCATCCTGCCCTCCCGATGATGGGCGCTCTCACCTGTTCTTTGCCAGAAGGTGGAGGCCGAATGTCAAGTCTATGCGTCTGTCACTGCGCCCGTCGACCGGACCAAGCCGCGAGCCGACAATCAGGCGCGGTCTCGTCCGCTGGACATGCATGTCCCGGTCGTCCAACCACCAGGCGTCGCGCTCAAGCCGGCGCGCAATGGATGATGGCAAGACAGGACGATTAGCGTTTGGCGACATGCCATCGGGTATGCGTGCGCGCTGCGCAGTCTGTAAGGCCAAGGCGCGCAGTTTCGCACACTTGGCGCGCAGATTGCGTGCACGCCTTGGACATCGGCCCCATGCACGCGAAAAAGATGCCCCTGGAAAAGCTGATCGACCGGACCGGCGCCAGGAGGATCCGGTATATCTACGACTTCGGCGATGACTGGGACCACAGCATCCGGATCGAGCGGGTGGGCGAGGCCGCCATGGGACTGACTTATCCCCGGCTGCTGAAGGCCACCGGGGCCTCTCCCCCCCCCGAGGACGTCGGTGGCGCCTGGGGCTACGAGGAGTTCCTCGAAGCGCTCGCCGACCCTGATCACGAGCAACACGAGGACATAGTCCACTGGTCGGGCGGGGACTTCAATGCAGAAGATGCCGGGATCGACGGCATCATCGAGCGCTTCGATCGACTTGCGAGCAAATGGGCCCCGCGGCCTCGCAAACCCAAGCCTACGATCTGAGAGGCACTCGCGACCGCGGCCTACGCCGGATGGTTACGACACTGGGATCTAACTCAATTGTTTAGCGAGCAGATAATACAGAAAAATCCGGCCGAAGCCGGATCAAGAGAACGCTTTCGCGAATGAGCTTCCCGAGACATAGGTGACGCTTCATTCCGGACACATGGGTAACACTTT
>CAZWVH010000069.1:0-14328 GCA_964636945.1 uncultured Caulobacterales bacterium
TGAGCCCATCGCCCCCTGGGTCCCACCGATCTCGCTGTGCTCGACGGTGGGAAGCGCCCGTCATGTCGGCAGTGGAGAGAGGGCGCATGCACCTCCCGGCAATACCGATGCTCCCCCATCACGGCCCCGCCACCGTGACACCGGCTGTAGTCAAGCGATCCATCACGCCGATCTCCGGCGAAAGCCAGGACTGAGCCGACACCACCGCCAAGCGCTCGCCGGGGCGCTCCAATTCCTCCAACAAGCGCGCAGTCCAGACATCGCGATCCACAAACTCGCCCGATTGCCGGCCCTTCAGCGTGCTCAAGCCGCCCAATTGCGCCTCCAGGCCACGCAAACAGCCGCGGCGTTCCGGCACGGTGGGCGCAGTGGCGCGCAAGGTGTCCACATCCCCGCGCGCCCAGGCGTCCGAGGCGGCGGCGTGCAGGGGAATGTCCTCAGTAGCGAAAGCCAACGCCTCACGGACGCATAGCTCGTTGAGGTCGCGCGGAAAGCGCCGGGCTTCACGCATGATGGCCTTCACATCAGCGATATGCAGATCGTATTGGGCGGTGGATTCGCGTTTGACTCCTGCGCGGCGGGCCAGGCGGCGCACTTGGTCGACAATGTCTTCATTGTGCTCAAGCCCGGCGCCGGCCATGGCCGCCTCTTGCATGCGCGCGGCTTGGAAGAAGGGGTGCAGGCGTTTGTCGGCGAGGTCTTGACGTTCGTCGGCCACGTCGGCTTGGTCCACTTCGATCAGACCGGGCCCGTCGGCGCGTTCGCGCGCCTGGTCAGCCGCTTCAGCCTGGGCCCAGGCGGCCTGAAAGTCGGCCGCCAGTTTAGGATCGATCACGTCTTCCAATGCGCGGCCGCGCGGCATGTTGATCCGTCCACGCCGGAAAATCATGGTTTGCGTGAAGATACTGGCGAGCCGCGTGCGATCAGCGGCGCTGGCGGTGAGGTCAAAATCGGAAATCACCACATCCACGTCTTCCAGCACGGCGCGCACGGCGCTGTCATTCCAGCTAACCCCGTCTTGCAGGAAAGTGGGGAGGGCCAGCACGTGGATGACGGTGTCGGCATCGCTCACCGTCCACAGGCGCGGGCCGGGCGTGCGCACGCCGCGCACCACCATGCGATCCATGGTGGGCTCGTCGGACGGCGATTGCGCCTGGGTGGCGGGGGCAAGCCCAATCGCCATGCCAGCCAAAGCCATTGCCGTCATGAGTATCGTGTGTATCCGCCTCATCCGATCGTCGTGGCCTGAGCTGTCATCGACCTTCCAGATAGGCTTTGAAGGTGTCCCGCGTCTCCGGCAAGCCAAAGTTGCGCAACAATGTCGACCAATTGAGGAACTGACCGTCCATATCGCCGTTGAGCGACCAGATCCCATGCTCCCGCAATACCTCAAGCCCACGCCTTTGCATGGGTGTGAGGGCGCTGGCTGGCAAGTCTTTGTAAGTGCGTACGCCCTTTGGCGTAATAAACCGGATGAGCGCTGCGGCGATAGACACGCCGCTCATGGCGCTTGCGCCGCGCAGACCCACCGCGAAGGCGTCGATCCACGTCTCGGTGGGTTCGGTAACGTATTCGCGGATCAGATCAATGGCGATGAACGTGGCTTGGCTCCACCAGGTCTCACGCAGCACCTGAGAGCGTTCGTCCTTGCCGCGTGGCGATGCCCAATGGGCGAGGCCGTAAACCAGCGGTTCGCGCAAGTCGTGGATGGTGTGCGCCTCGGCGATGGCCGTGGCCGCAGCGAAGCGCTCCAGCCGGTCATCGGCATTAAGCGCGGGCGCAATCTCATCCAGCCGATCGGTGCGGTCCAGACAGCGATCCATCAGCGCCAGAGTGAAATACGTTGCGCAGCGCACGTCTTGGTCGCGATCATTGAGGCGGGACACGACGGCTTTGCGCGCCGTTGGTTCATCGGGACACAGGAATGCGGCGGCGTACATGGCGGAAATCGCTATGGGAGGGCTTTGGTCCGCGATATGGGGAATGATCTCGCTGCGCCGCGATTGGATTTTTTCGTAAAGATCGAGCGCGATGTACGGATCGCAGTAAAACTCCACCTGGCGAATGGATTTGCCGTCCAGATAGTCCTCCAACGCCGCGATGTGTTTGGCTGGCGCCGCTCCGAACGGGAAATACTCCTCCTCATAGCCCAGCGCCAAATTCACCAGATAGCGCAAAATAAACGAGCGCGAGGGACAATCAGGATGGGCGAGCATGTCGTAAAGCGGATCGATGGCGTACAGTGTGGCGTGAAATCGTCCGCCCTGATGGAAGATATTGCCATAGAGCGCCCAGATCGCGTCCTTGCGCGCTCCTTCGTCGCCCGACATCAGTTTGCGCAAATGCTTGGGGACGCCTTTGGCCGAGCCATAGGCGTCCGAGGTCCGCTCCCAAGCTTTGGGATCTCCGAAACTAATCTGTTTGCGCCAATCGCCCATGACCGCCTTATGGCAAGGCAAGTCGCGCTTGGCCACGGGTCAACGACCCGAATCGCACGACCTTGATCTTGATCGCCTTAGAAAGACGAGACCATGCCCATCCCTGACCCACTCAACCGCGAACCACTGCCTGGCCAGCCCTCTGTGGTGTTTCTTAAGGCGGTGGTCACCAGCCCCAAGATCGAAGTGGGCGAGTACAGTTACTATCACTCGTTCACAGACCCTGAGGGCTTTGAAAACAATGTCCGTTATGCGTTCGATTTTATCGATGACAAGCTGGTGATCGGTAAATTCTGTTCCATTGCCGATGGCGCGGTGTTTCTGCTCAATGGCGGCAATCACAATATTGAGGCCGTGTCGTCCTTCCCGTTTTTCATTTTTGGGGGCGATTGGTCTGACGCCCGTGCGGCGGAGGTCAATCGCGGCTCGATCATCGTTGGGCATGATGTGTGGATCGGCCATGACGCCACAATTCTGCCCGGCGTGACCATTGGTCATGGCGCGGTGGTCGGCGCCAAGTCCGTGGTGACGGCTAATGTTCGCGACTATGCGGTGGTGGCGGGCAATCCGGCCCGCGAGGTGAAGCGACGGTTCTGCGATGCAGATGTGGAGCGCTTGCTCAAGGCCGCGTGGTGGGATTGGCCGATCGAAATGATTACCGAGCATGTGAACGCGCTCGCCAAGGGCGATGTCAGCGCGATTGTGGGGGCGCGATGATGTCAACGTCCCGTACCGCACCGGGCGTACCTCCTAATTGGCGGCCTTAGTCACAGCTATCCCCGCGCGATCACAATTCGAGAAGTCCAAACTAACGTCTCAAATCCGCCGCAAACACGAGGCAATCGCGCGTCTGGCGATGTCCGCGATCAGGGGAGGGGCCGCGACCGCCGTTTGGTTGAAGGAGGGTATTCATGAAGATTTTGTCTCAGCTTGGTATGGCCTCATTGAGCGCGTTGGCGATGGTGGGGGTGGCAGTCGCTCAGACGGACACTGGCGGCTATGTCGAAGGTTCGTACAGCTTTATCGACGCCGACATTGGACCATTTAGCGAAGACGGTAACGCCTATGGCGGTTTCGGCGCCTTCGCGGCCCCGCTGACCAACTCACTCAGCTTTCAAGTCGACGGCGGCGTGAACGTTTTGGATTTCGACGGTGACGACACCGAGACTTTCTTCGGTCAAGGTCACATCTTCTTCAATCGCTCGGACCGACACGCATTTGGCGGCGGCGTGACGGTTGCTGATTCAGACGAGCTATTGGGCGAGACGCTGTTTGGCGGCAACGTGGAAGGTGATTTCTTCCTGGGCAATCTGACCATTGGCGGTGAAGCCGGCTATTACGATGTGGATGAAGCTTCGATCTACGGCATCAGCGGCGGCGCTGACTATTTTCTGTCCGACAGCCTCAGGGTGGGCGGCAACGCCAGCTTTGGCACAATTGACGGCGACGGGTCGAGCGAAGCTGATTTCTATGGCTTTGAAGGCGAGGGCGAATGGCTGATGTCGCAATTCCCGTTAAGCTTTGTTGCCTCGGTGTCCTACAATGAGCTGGACGACGCCAATGTCGATTTCACGACCATTCGTCTTGGCGTGCGGTACCACTTCGGCATTGACGACTTGATTACGTTGGACCGCCGTGGCGCGTCACGTGATGGCGGCGGGAACATTCTCAAAACGGTACTGTTCCAGTAGCCGCGCTTAGACTTGGGCTTGGCGATCCCTCGATCGAACCGGATCGCCAAGCGACATTCACAAACTGTTGATGCGGCCGCGCCAGGGGCTGGGAGTGCTGCGGATAGCTGCTAAGACCAGCGTATGAACGCATCAACCTATGTCTCCCATCTGAGCTGTTCCATGGACGGGTCGGATTATCCCGCCGACCAGATTCATGGCTTGTCCGACGACGGATGGCCGCTTCTGGTCCATTACGACCTTGAAGCAATCAAACGCCATGCCGACCGCGATACTGTGTGGGCGCGCCACAACGGGTTCTGGAAATGGCGCGAACTGCTGCCCGTTCGGCGAGACGCCAATGTGGTCGCATTGGGCGAGATCGACACGCCGCTCATCCCTATTCGCGGCGCCCCCAATTTGTTGGTGAAGGACGAGGGCCGCCTGCCCACCGGCTCCTTTAAGGCGCGCGGATTGGCGCTGGCGGTTTCCATGGCAAAGGAGTTGGGCGTTGAGCATCTCGCCATGCCCACCAATGGCAATGCCGGGGCGGCGTTGTCGGCTTACGCGTCGCGGGCCGGTATCACTTCCACTGTGGTTTGTCCCGACGATACGCCGGAGATCAATATCCAGGAAACCGCCTTACAAGGCGCCACAGTTTTGCGCGCCAACGGCCTGATTCATCAGTGCGGCGCGTGGGTGCGCGAACGCGCTGGCGATGGTCGCAATGGGACTTGGTTTGATGTGTCCACGCTTAAAGAGCCCTATCGGATCGAGGGCAAAAAAACCATGGGCCTGGAGCTCGCCGCCCAATTGGGTTGGACGCTTCCCGATGTGATCTTCTATCCCACCGGTGGGGGCACGGGCCTCATTGGCATGTGGAAAGCGTTTGCTGAGTTGGAGGCGCTGGGCTGGTTGGAGGATGCAAAGAAGCCGAAAATGGTGGCCGTTCAAGCTGAGGGTTGTGCGCCCATCGTTAAAGCGTACGAGGCCGGCGAGCGCCACGCTCCGGCATGGGAGAACGCGTCCACCATTGCAGCTGGCATTCGTGTTCCCAAAGCCATCGGCGATTTTTTGATCCTCGATGCGGTACGCGAGAGCGGAGGCTGGGCCCAGGCGGTGAGCGATCATGCGCTGATGGCGGCGCGCGCCGAAGTTGCACGCGAAGACGGTTTGCTATTGTGCCCTGAAGGTGCTGCGTGCGTGGCGGCTTATGATGTCGCATTGGCAGATGGGCGCATTGACGGCCACGAAACCGCCATCGTGTTCAATTGCGCCACGGGACTTAAATATCCAATGCCCCACGCGGGAGAAGCGCTGGACTTGTTTACCAGCTCCTAAGGGCTCGTGCGTCAGACTAGGCGGAACACGGGCATAAAAGCCCGCTGGGCGCGATGGTGTGGAGTGATCCAAGTGTTCCGATGCGCTGCACTGCGGAAAGATTATGCTGCAAGTGCGCTATATAGGGATGTGTCTTGCGCACTTGCGCTCAATTGAGAGGATATTAAGTCAATAGTGACCGGGATAGGGAGAAAGAATATGGCTGCACTGGATATGAGTATGGTTGTGCCGGCGCCCAAAGCTCGGCCAGGCGATGCACCCGATTTCTCCGCTATTGAGATTCCGGAGGCTGGCAAACTGGCCTGTCCGTCCGTTGATGCTGACGCCGCCGATTTGCATCACTTGGCCTTCGATCTGGTCCGCGTGCTCAACCACAATCACGACGCCGTTGGAGAATGGAACCCCCATCTTGACGCGGACACCCTGATCCAAGGGCTCAAAACGATGGTGCTTACGCGCCAGTATGACGAGCGCATGCTGAAAATGCAGCGCACCAAACGCATGTCGTTTTACATGAAATCGCTTGGTGAAGAGGCGGTGGCGGTGGCTGCGGCCATGGCGCATCGGCCTGACGACATGTTTTTCCCCTCCTACCGTCAGCAGGGCGCGCTGATTCAGCGTGGCGCGGACATTGTGGACATGATGTGCCACTGCATTTCAAATCAGCGCGACAATCTGAAGGGCCGCCAATTGCCGGTGCACTATGCGCGCGCTGACCTGAACTGGTTTTCGATTTCGGGCAATTTGGGAACCCAATTCCCACAAGCTGTCGGCTGGGCGATGGCCTCGGCCATGCGCAAAGAAGACCGTATCGCCGCCAGCTGGATTGGCGACGGCACCACGGCGGAGGGAGATTTTCATTCGGCCTGCGTCCTGGCCTCCACCTACAACGCGCCTGTGATCCTGAATGTGGTGAATAATCAGTGGGCGATCTCCATGTTCCAGGGAATTTCCAAGGGACGCGCGCCCACTTTTGCGTCGCGCGCCATTGGGTACGGCATGCCTGGCATTCGAGTGGACGGAAACGATTTCTTGGCGGTGTACGCTGCAACTCAATGGGCGGCGGACCGTGCGCGCCAAGGCCATGGCCCCACGCTGATCGAAACCTACACCTATCGCGGTGAAGCCCATTCCACGTCTGATGATCCCGCCCGCTACCGTCCCAAGGATGAGTGGAAATCTTGGCCGCTGGGCGATCCGGTGGAGAGGCTGAAACAGCATTTGATCGGGCAGGGGGCGTGGAGCGAAGAGCGACATCAAAACTGGGATGATGAATGCCGCGAACGCGTGTCGGCCGCCTGGAAAGAGTCCATTGGGCTTGGCACGCTGGAAGAAGGGCCGCATTCGCCAGTGCCGAGCATTTTTGAGGACGTGTACAAAGAGCAAGATTGGCGGCTGCGCCGTCAGCGCCAAGATCTGGGCGTTTAAGAGGAGCCGTCATGCCAGCACAAACCATGATCCAGGCCCTCAATTCGGCCATTGATGTGAAACTCGACGCCGACCCTAGTGTCGTCCATTTTGGCGAAGACGCCGGCTATTTCGGCGGCGTGTTCGGCGTGACCCGCGGATTGCAGGACAAATATGGACTGGAACGCGTGTTCGATGCGCCGATTAATGAGGGCGCGATTGTCGCCATGGCCATGGGCCTGGCCGTCAACGGCATGCGTCCGATCGCGGAGATCCAATTTGCGGACTACATCTTTCCCGGCTTTGACCAAGTGGTCTCTGAGCTTTCGCGCATCCGCTATCGGTCAGCGGGGCAATACACCGCGCCGGTGGTGATCCGATCGCCCTGCGGCGGCGGCATTTACGGCGGTCAGACCCATTCCATGAGCCCGGAGGGATTTTTCACGCACATTCCCGGTGTGGTCGTGGCGATGCCGTCCAATCCGTATGACGCCAAAGGGATGTTGATCTCCGCAGTGGAAAGTGATGATCCGGTGATCTTCTTCGAACCCAAGCGCCTTTATAATGGTCCTTTTGACGGCGATCCCCACAAACCGCAATCATCATGGGCCAAACATCCCAAAGGCGACGTTCCTGAAGGTCACTACACCGTGCCGCTGGGTGTGGCGGAAATTGTTCGTCCCGGCTCGCAAGTCACCGTGATCGGTTATGGCACCATGGTCCACGTGGCGTTAGCCTCAGCCGAACTGGCGGGCGTCGACGCTGAAGTGATCGATTTGCGCACCTTGGTCCCCTACGACATGGAAACCATCCGCAATTCGGTAAACAAGACCGGCCGCTGCGTGGTGCTGCACGAAGCCCCGCGCACCTCGGGGTTCGGCGCCGAATTGATCGCGCAAATTCAAGAGGACTGCTTCTATGCGCTGGAAGCGCCGGTCGCGCGGGTCACCGGTTGGGACACGCCATATCCGCATGCCCATGAATGGAGTTATTTCCCCGGCCAAGAGCGCGTCATCCGCGCCCTGAAGTCTGTGACGGAGGCTGTGTGATGTCGGAATATCGCTTAAAAATGCCAGATGTCGGCGAGGGCGTTGTCGAAGCCGAGATCGTGGAATGGCGGGTCAAGCCCGGCGACACCATCGAAGAGGACCAGGACCTGGTGGATGTGATGACCGACAAGGCGACGGTGGAAATCCCCGCGCCGGTTGCCGGCAAGATTGTCAGCATTTATGGCGAACCGGGCGAGATGGTCGCTGTTGGTACCGAGATCGTCGTTATTGCCACGGAGGGCGGTGAATCGGCCGACGCAGCGACCAGCATTCCCGCGCCAACGGCGCCGGCCCCGAGCCCTGCGCCGACGCCAAGTCCGGCTCCAGCACCTCAAAGCTCAAACGGCGCCAGCGCTCCCGTCGCTGTGGCCGAACTCCCGGCCAGTGCGCCTCAATCCACCGCCCTGCGGCCGGTGCCGACGGGCGGCAAAGCGCTGGCGTCTCCCGCGGTACGCCAAGCTGCGCGCGAAGCTGATGTGCCGCTGGACATTGTGCCCGGGTCCGGGCCGGCGGGACGTGTGACCCATCAAGACCTCCAAGACTTTCTGGCCTCCGGTGGTCGGTTGGCGGCCCATGGATCACGTTCAGGTTCTGCGGCGGCGCCACGCACGGGCGTGCGGGAAACCAAGGTCATCGGCCTGCGCCGTAAAATTTCGGAGAATATGCAACGCGCTTGGGCGATTCCGCATATCACCTATGCCGATGAGGTTGACGTCACTGCGCTTGAAGCCCTGCGCCAGGAACTCAACGCCACCAGGCGCGATGATCAGCCCAAACTCACGTTAATGCCGTTCTTGTGTTTGGCGCTCGTGAGGGCGCTGGATGAAGTGCCCCAGGCCAACGCCCACTACGATTCCGATGCCGGTACGCTCACCGAATATGACGGCGTGCATATCGGCATCGCCACGGCGACCGACAAAGGCCTGATGGTGCCGGTACTGCGCCACGCTGAAGCCATGGACATTTGGCAGGCCGCCTCAGAGGTTAAACGTCTTGCTGAAGCTTGCCGCGACGGCGCCGCCGCGCGCGACGAGTTGTCGGGGTCGACGATCACAATCACCAGCCTGGGGGCCATTGGCGGAGTGATCACGACGCCCATCATTAATGCGCCAGAGACCGCCATCATCGGAGTTAACAAGATGACCGAGCGCCCGGCCTTTGATGATGCAGGCCGTGTGGTGCCGCGTCTGTTTATGAACTTGTCCTCAAGCTTTGATCACCGGATTGTGGATGGCTATGACGCCGCGCGGCTGATCCAACGTCTACGCGGGCTTTTGGAACAGCCAGCCACTATCTTCATGTGAGGCGGAAATGCCAAATGACGAGCAGATGCAGAAAAGCCGACTGGAGCACGAATTATCGGCCTTAAGGCTCTTTGTCCCGGCGTTGCTGCTGGGCGCGGTGTTCGTGTACGGCATTCTCGGTCTTCTGTTTTCTGAAGCCGGCCCGATCACCTGGTCGCCGACGCGATTATTGCTGTCCCTGGACGTTGCGTTCCTTGTGATCACGCCGATCGTGTTCTCGGTTTGGCGCTCGTTGAGGCGATCCACATGGACCGGACGGATCTTCACTGAGCTGCACGTTTTGGCGCTGGTGATCCATGTGCTCCCCGCCGCGTGGGGTCTGGTGGGCTATTGGTTCGATCGCGCGCCGCTACTCCAGGATATGAGCGGGCATGCGGCAATGTCGCTGAGCTTGTTTTTGGCCGTCGGCCTGGCCACCGTTTGTGTCTTTCTTCTTGTCCAGCTGTTTGAGAAGAGCTTTGAATTCATGCGCCATGCGGTTGCCGGACGCATGAAAGCTAGCGAAAGTTGATCCCCATGACCCAATCGCGCACCTGCCAAGTTCTCGTTGTCGGCGGCGGTCCCGGCGGCTATCCCGCCGCCATTCGCGCCGGTCAGCTGGGCCTCGACACCATTATCGTGGAGGCCGATCGTCTTGGCGGCACCTGCCTTATTCGCGGATGCATCCCGTCGAAAGCCATCATTCACGCGGCTGGCAAGGTCGAGGCCATGACCAAGCACGCCAATGGCGCGGGCGATATGGGCATTTCTTTGAACACTGCGCCCAGCGTCGACATGGGTAAGCTGGTTGAATGGAAAGAGGGGATTGTCGACAAATTGTCGGGCGGAGTGGGCGGCTTGCTTAAGGCCGCCAAGGTCGAGGCTATCCATGGCTGGGCCACCTTCAAGGACGCAAAAACCTGCGTGGTCGAAACCAAGGACGGACCGGTGGAGATCACGGCGCAGAATGTGATCCTCGCCAATGGGTCGGTGGAGACCGAACTGCCCTTCATGCCGTTTGACGGCGATGTGGTGATCTCCTCGCGCGATGCTCTAAACCTGCAGCAGGTCCCAAAGCATTTTGTGGTGGTGGGCGCAGGCTATATCGGCGTAGAGCTTGGGACCGCATTCGCCAAGCTGGGGTCCAAAGTCACTTTCGTGGAGATGAGCGACGCCATTATCCCCGGCTTTGATGGCGAACTGACCAAACCCGTGGCGGCCTGGCTGAAAAAGCACGGCGTCGATGTGCATCTGAACGCCAAGGCCAAAGGCGTGGGGCGGGAAGGCAACGCCACGCACTTGGACTATGATGACGCCGACGGAAACACCCAGTCGATCCAGGCCGACAAAATCCTGGTCGCCGTTGGCCGCAAGCCCTGCGTAGACGGATGGGGCCTTGACAACATGGGCCTTGATCGCGACGGCCCGTTTATCAAAGTCGACGACCAATGCCGGACGGGCATGCGTGGGGTCTACGCCATTGGCGATCTTGTGGGTGAGCCCTTGCTCGCGCATAAGGCCACCGCCCAAGGCGAAATGGTGGCCGAGATCATCGCCGGTGAAAAGCGCAGCTTTGACAAGCGCGCCATCGCCGCCGTGTGTTTCACGGAACCAGAAATTGTGGGCGTGGGCCTGTCACCCAAGGAGGCTGAAGCCAAGGGTGAGGACGTGATTGTGGGCAGGTTTCCGATGGCCGCCTCGGGTCGCGCTTTGTCCATGGAGGCTGGTGAAGATCGCGGTTTTGTTCGGGTGACTGCGCGCAAATAAGACCATGTGGTGCTTGGCATTCACGCGGTGGGCGCTCATGTGGCCGAGCTGTCGGGCGAGTTTGCGTTGGCGATCGAAATGGGCGCCGTGCTTGAAGACATTGCCGGCACGATCCACGTGCATCCCACGCTCACCGAGAGCTTCGCCGAAAGTGCGCTCGCCGCTCTCGGCCATCCCATCCATATCGCCGCGGGACGGTAAGCGTTAATTGATCGTCGGACCTTCGGGCGGCGCCATAGTGACCATCATGCCAATCACCTCATGCACGGTGAGGGTGAAGACCCCGCCGCCTTCTTGGGTCCACGTTTCGTAACCGGAAGCAAAGGCTTCATCGACGGATGCATTCTCGCCCACCTAGCGATCCACGCTTTTATTCAACGCGTCACGATCGAATGGCATGTGTCCGAAGCGGCCGTAGAATCCCGGGGCGTATTCCTGCGCGCCCCCCACGCTGATATGGACCACTTGCCCATTGCCATAGGTCTCGATGCGCCCAACGGTGAGATGGGCGGTGGGCGGGGCGTCCTTGATGGTCCAAATTTGCCCCACCTTCAGTTCAATTGGCGCTTGCGCCATGCTCGCTCCTTCATCCCCAAATGCCGTTGCGCGGAGAAATCATCCGCATAAACGCAAACGCGAATCGGTCATCATCAAGAGAGGCTAGGCGTGTGCGCGAGAAGGGGCAAGCTACCGTGTGGAGTTTGTGCGAGCCTAGGTCGGCTCGCCGTTTAGACCCACCATTGCAGCCAGTTGGTCCAAATAGGCTTTCCATGCCGCCGCGCCTTGAGGAGTGAGGGCGTAGGTCGTTAAGGGGCGCCGGTTCTCAAACCGCTTTTCCACCGCCACATAGCCTGCGTCTTCAAGCTTACGCATGTGAACTGAGAGGTTCCCGTCCGTGGTTTTCAATGCCCGCTTAAGTGAGACAAAGTCCGCCTTACCCGCCCCTGCGATATAGGCCATGGCCGCCAATCTGATCTTGCCGTGAATCACATCATCCAAGGCGGAAAGATCGAAATCCTGCGGTGTTGCGTTGTCGTCACCTTCGTTCTCGACACTCACGCGGCCGCCTTTCTCGCCACCGCCATCATGATCAGCCCGGGCAGGACGGATACGAATGGCAAGGCAAGTCCAAAGATGAGCACCTGTTCAGCGCTTCCGAGCGTGGCAACCATGGCCGCAGACGCCATAAAACTCAGCACGCCAAACAAGGCCTGCCCCTTAAAGCCCGCCGCAAAGGCCGTTGTGGAGTAAGCGACGCCATAGACCGCAAACAGCACCGCCATCAACGCGCCCCAGGTTTCGCCAGTGTTTGCGGGCGACCAATCGAAAATGTCGGAAGCGAACGCCCCGGCGAACACGATGAAGATCGAGAATCCTGCTGCGCCCCAAGCGGCGCTGGCCACTTTGTTGGCAAAGCTCTGCGCGCCGGGCGCACGCGAGACCGCATTGCTCAACCAAAGCGAACCCAATATCCCGATGGGCAAGGGAATGAGGAAAAGGCTGTTAAGCAGCCAATTTGGCAATGTGATCGCTTCGGTGATCGCTGCGTATAGGATCAATGGAGGAGGTGTGTAAATTGCTCCCCAAAGCACACCAAATCCACCGCCGACAAGGGGGGTGCGGCGTCCCGCGTCAGCGAGCTCGCGCAAGTAGGAGAGCTGTTGCTCAGCATCAGGCGCATTGGAGGCTGAATGGGTCGTTGTCATGGCGCGGCTTTCTTTCAAATAACTTTGAACGACAAAGTTACATGTTGAATTGTCTGTGTCAAGGGAGTGCCTTTCGGTCGCAACTTATGTTTTAAGTATTCTCGGCGGCGACGTAGGGATGTGCTGGAATAGGTGTGCAGCGTTAGTGTGGGATGTGACGTGAAGAAAACTATCGTCTTAACAAGTCTATTGAGTGCACTGGCAGGAGCGCCGGTATACGCTCAAGATTTCCAACCCCCGCCGTATCGATTTCAAGCGAGTCTGGTCGAATCGCAGCCTCATGTCATTGATATTACGTACCAAAATCGTTCACAAGTGAGCCATTGTCTCTTGGCGTCCGACATCGACTCCCAACTCGATAATGATGATTTTGCGGTGGTCAGCGCGGATGGCGAGGTTGCCTATTATACGGGTGAGATTGCGCTGCCCACGCCAAACTCACGGCTTAATGGGCCGTTCTTCGTCCTGCTTCCCAACGACAAAATAGAAACGCGGATTGATCTGGCCGCACATTATGAGATGGAGCGTGACCAGTCCTATACGGTCAATTACTTCATGGCGGTCATCGACTGCCGGGGATTGATCGTGGATAAAATTGGCTCGCCGTACCCTAACTTGCTGCGCGGCTTGTTCGAAGACAACGACAATGATCTTGGCGCCATCATGACTTGGCTCGGCACCCATTACGAAAATTGGGTCAATGGCGGATTTATTGCACGCATGACACCGCTCTCGGTCCCTGCCGGCGAACCAAAGCCCCGTCGCTCTTCACTATTCTAAGCTTAATCGGTCTGGACCAGCGCTTGGGGCTGCTGGCGCACATTGGCTCTAGGTGCGAACCTGCAATTGAAACAGATCTTCCACCTGACAGCGCAGCACCGCCGCAAGCCGGAGCGCCAGGATCGTGGACGGGATAAACACTCCGTTCTCCACCGTGTTGATGGTTTTGCGGCTCACCCGTGTTAGGGCTGCAAGCTCAGCTTGAGTCATGCCGGCTGCTTTTCGGTGCTCCTTGAGCCGGTTGGCCAGCTCGGGATGGTCAGGCATTGCGGGCTTCGATAAAGGCGAATGCATACAGCGGCGTCACAACGGCGACAGTCACAATCACATGGGCCACCTCTGCGCCGCGGGCCTCGACGAATAAGGTGAGCACATAAAATCCAGCGGCGGTGAGGGCGGTCAGTACATAACCGATGAGGAAGGCAGTGCGGCGATTGGCCTTCACCAGTTCGTCTTCTAAGGCGTCGCGAGTCGCGCGATCAGCGCGCCAAGGCTTCCATGTCATCAGCAGAAACAAAAGCAATACCGACCAGGCCAAGCCGCCCATCAGACTGACACCCTCAAGCACGCCGCGATTGCCACGAGCAAACTCGGACACAGCGTCCATGGTGGGCACTTGCCAAATCAAGAAAGTGGACGCCAGCCCCATCAGCAACAACCGCCGACGCGTGGATAATTGCTCAACCGTGGCCATGGTGGTCTCCCTTTCTGTAACCCTAAGGTGACAATGCCAGATTGCAATTGTAACGTCAAGGTTACAGAATTGAGCAGAAGTCGCCGAACTCTGCGCCATGGATTGCCCCATTGAACGCATTCGCATAAATAGGCCTCAGGCACCCATAGCTCAGCTGGATAGAGCGCTGCCCTCCGAAGGCAGAGGTCTCAGG
>CAZWVH010000070.1:0-14170 GCA_964636945.1 uncultured Caulobacterales bacterium
CAATGGAGACAAAGGTCTCGCTGTCGGCGAACGACGTGACCACGGCGTTGGTGACTGGAATGTCAAGAAAGTCAGCGACGCGATCAGCTAGCCGCGGATTGGCGGTCAAGCGGAGCAGTTTCATAGCGCCTCCAGCGACGAACGCCGCCTCAGGCGGCAACGGACTTTCATTGACCCAAACGTCACTCCCGTTCTGCCAGATTGCTGACAGACATACACCACGGCGCTTTTCTTACGATCAGATCGTCATGTTGGAAATAGGCGCGCGCATGCGCATGGCCAGTGCGTGGCCAATTCATGCGGCGCTGGCATGACGATTGCGTAAGAACGATGCTGTTTATCCGCCAAAAATGACAGCGTCCGGAATAATAAATCGCTCAGACCCAATGGTCACAATATGGTTGTCGTCGACCTGTTGTGCCGATCCCGAGCCGCGATAATCGCCTTCGATAAATTCCAACATGCGCGTGGATTGATCAGGCCAAAACACCGTCACTTGAGCGCTGCCCGACCCCTGACGCACGACGCCAAAATCGCACCGCTCCATCGCTGAGTTTGTGCTGCGCACGCACGGGACGGTTCCGGTCGCGTGAAATTCAGTCCCCGCCACCAGCGCGTCTTCACCATAGTCCAAACCAGGATTTTGCATGGCTTCTTTCAAAAAGTTGCCGGGAACCCAGCCGATTAATGCATCATCGTTGGGATAAGAAACACGACACCAGCGCACTTCATCGGCCATCGTACAACCGCCATTGCGTAAGACCGTGCCCGGTGCGGCCTGCGAAACGGCGGCGGCCGTAGCCGCGGGCTCTTGGCGAAACACCACAGTCTCGCCTTGCGGCAGGCCAGTCACTTCCCAAAAGTCGGGTCCGCCTTGTAAGCCATCGGCGTAATCTGGAGGATAGCTCGCAGCTACAGAGTTGGGTTGAGCCGAAACTTCTTGGGCGTCATTCAGATCTACGCTCAGTGAATAGTTGGCTTGTTCATCCCGTCGCGCCGCAGAACGCATCAAATAGACGCGTATCCGATAGTCTCCGGTTTCCTCAATTTCACCAACATAATCATTGCCCTCGATAGATCCAATGAAAACAGCGCTTTCCGACGCAGGCGGCAAAACATTGAAATAATTCGCGGAGTGATTAGTGTCCAGGCTAACTTTTATTTGGTCACCAGTATTTGCGGCAAACACATAGTCAATAATTTCCGATCCTGTGATGTTACCGTCGAAAGTGATAACGCGACGATCATCCGCGAATTCGATTTGTTCTTCGCGAATACCCTCTTGGGCAAGGCCCATTCCGGCCAGTAATGTCGCGGCAATGACAGAAATGAACAGTCGTTCAAGCATGGTTTCCTCCCCAATGGACAAGCTTATTTTTGTAAGATAATTAAGGCTTTAGTTGGTCACATCCAATTTAACCGGGACCCATTCGCGGTCGGTTGCCTCAACGCTTTTCAGATCCACCCGTTGGATCCGGTCTGTCGCAATGGAGCCCTCGACCAGGAGTTGTGTGGCAATGGCGTCGGCGCGTTGTTCAGCCAATTGAGCCAGGTCCGCATCGCTCACCGGTTCAACTGCCAACAGGCGATCACGCAGTCCATTCACATAGGCCTGCTCATCGAGAACAGGCCGGGCGTTGCGAGAGTCTTCGGTCGGCGGTTGCAGGAAGGACGACTGCAAGCTGTCCAATGGTTCGTCGGGAAAGCGTTGCACAAACATGGCTTCCACCACCTGGCGCCTTAACGTGGTCAGCACCTCATCGCCGCCGCCTGCTCGCCGGGCTTCGATTTCCGTTTCGATCCGTTGATCGAGGCGCTGGGTCCTCAGCGCTGCTTGATCGAGTTCGGTGGCGTAAGTCCCGCCAATTTGAAGCACCAAGTTTGGCCGCAATGTGAGTGCCTCCGACAGTTTGGTCAGCTTTTCGACCTCAGGCGGTGTGAGTTCCGCGGAGCCTGGTTGGAATTCAATTTGGTCGAGATCGGCGTCCTCGGCGCCCACCAAATTACCCAATAAACGGAAGGGCGAGGTGACAATCCCCGTGATCAAATTGAAGATCGCCTTGCGGATGACTCCTCCCATTTGGAATTCGGGGTCATTCACATCTCCGCGCACCGGAATGTCCACGTCGATCGTGCCATCTGCATCCTTCAGCAGGGCAATGGCCAGTCCTAACGGCAAATTGGCTGCGCCGGGATAATCCACCTGTTCGCCCAACTCAATGTCGCGGATCACGGCGTTATTTTCGCCTTGGAGCAGCCCCTGGTCGATGATGTATTCAAGATTGAGATCCATGGCCCCGCGGGCAATCTCGCGACCGGCAAACTTAATGGTATAAGGGGACCAAGATGAAATTTCGATGTTGCGGAAGAGCACATTGATGTCGGTGTTTTGGGTGGGATCGAAAGGCGTCAGGGCGCCATTAACTTGGGCGAGGCCAAATTCGCCCACTTGCCCTTCTAGCGTAATGCGCGACGGGTCGGAACTGGCTTGAGCCAGTGTGGTCACTTCGCCATCAAGACTTGTGATGTTGGTGGAAAACGGCAATGGCAACGAGCGATCGGCAAAATCGGCCGAGCCCTCCGTGACGCGGATGCGGCCAATGGTGACGGTTATGGCCGACTCGTCGCTCGCTTCGTTTCCCGTTGCTGGGGCGTCTTCGACTTGAACCTCGTCCGGCGCGGCGTCAGCGGCCGTAGCGTCGTCCGGCTGCGTGATCAAGAGCTGTTGGATGTTGGTGGTTAGATCCTCGTTGATGATCAATTTTGCGAACGGTTCAACGATATCGATCTGCGAAATCACGAGAGATTGGTCACTTGAACTAAACTCGAATTGATCCGCAGCCACCTCGCTCCAGGCCACGAGTGGGTCATCGCCGCCAGTTTCACGCAGACTGAAGGCTGTGATCTTTCCCGCGCCTTTGGCTGTGATTGACTGTGGGTTTTGGGCCGCAACATCAACGGTAAAGCTCACCGCCCCATCATCGAGCTCAATGTTGAGAAACTCGCGCAGATACGCTTGTAACGGTGTGATCACGAGGCCTTCGCCGGTCGCTTGAACCGTTGCTGACGGTTCAGGCAGTACAGTAATTGCGCCGTTGAGCGTGGCTTGACCGCCGCTTTTCAATGTGGCGGTTGCTTCCAGGGGCATGGACGCCCCAGCTTGATTTGTGATGTTTTTGACGACCACATCCATGTCGGCAAGCGCCAAGTCGACGGGTTCGCCAGGAAGACGGTCCTCAAATCGGCCGCTTAAATCTCGGATCGCGAACTCATCAATGGATATCGACCAGTCATCCATGGCCGACGAATCGCCATTGGCCGCCGCGTCAGGTTGCCCGCCCATCGTGTCGGGGTCGATCAGGGCATCGATAAACAGGGCGCCGGACTCATCGCGCCATGTGTCGAGTTGGACCCCGGTGAGTGTTACCGCGCTGGCTGACACAGTTTGTTCGGGCCACGAGAACGCGCCGCCATCGATGCGAAGTTCGGGAAGGGTAACAACATCAACGGCCGGGGAGGGGGAGCGAACGGTGAGGTCTTCGAGCGAAAGCGATAGGTCGCTCACATCGAACGCCAGGCCGCCCGCATCGCGCGTTTCCACAACGTAATCAAAGCTCCAGTCAGATTGACTTTCCGGCGTTTCAAACAACACGTCATCTTGGAAATATCGGTAGACCAGAGGAATGTATGACCCTGATCCCGTGACCCGCCCCCATGAGCCAAACGGGCTAAGACTGAGATCACCCGACCACTCCACGCGCGTGTTGTCTTCGGCCACAATCACCAGTTCGTCATTGCTGGCGTCGCCGGGCAATGTGCTCAGTTCGCGCACGGTGGCGTTCATGGGGCCGAGCTCGGTCACAAAGGGGGTGGGGCGCGTTTGATCTGTGAAGGTCGCCGCGGCGTCACGAATGTCCAATTCGCCGATGATCAATCTGATCGGCTCGGCGTCGTCTTGGACATCTTCGGGATCGGGCGGTGGGAAGAAGACGTTAAAGTTGGTCTCAGTCGCCGATTGGCGCACGAGGTTGGCCGTGGCACCCTCAAGGCGAATAACTTTGAACGACCACGCCCATTTCAGAATGCCGCTGAGCCGCAATCGGACGAACAAGCGATCGAACCCCACCAGCGACTCGCCGGTTGGCTCGGTGATGGCGAAGCCTTGAGCATCCACGCTCATCAAAAACGGGTTAATCCGCAGCCGCTCAAATTGAACCGGGCGTTCATAACGTTCTTCCAGCGCGGTGCGGATTTGCCATTTGGCCAGGGGCGGAACAGCGAGAAACCCAATGGCGGTGTAGGCGAGAAATCCCCAAAGAACATAGGTGCGCAGCTTGCGGAAATTCACCCAGTCACCGGGCGAGCCGATCCACGCGACCAGTGCGCGCCAAAGAGCGGTCATGCGTTGTGCGATACCCCTGAACACCGCAATCACCTCATGGCTGGGCGTGCTTCCTCCGTTTACGCAAGACTAACACGAATGGACGGTATGCGAAGACCTTATGCAACAGGTAAACTGCAGGCAATCACCGGACTAAAATGGACGACCCACTTGGAGAAACACGGCGCGGGTCTCTTCATCTCCGAAGGCCGCCCCCAGAAAAATGGGTCCAATTGGTGTGAGCGTGCTCAAATAGCCGCCGATGGAGTAGTACTCATCGTCAAAGTCTATACCGATGAAGTCAAACTCAGACGCGGCATATTCCGCTATAAATCCAGCGTATAGAGGGACATTCACCACGGCGGCGCTGGGGTTTAACAGTCGCGAAGCCTCAATTGATCCAAATGAATATCCGTAGGCGGGAATGGTGTCTTGGGGACGCGATGTCAGTTGGCGAAAGCCGCCCAGTTCAAAATTGTCGATTGCCGTCCCTGATTCAGCGCCAATATCCCCGTATCGGCCGGTGAGCAACACTTGGTTTTGACCGAAAGCGAAGGCCTGACTGACTAACGCGTCGATCTCGGTGGACGTTCGATCCGTGTCAAGGTCGAAAATCTCTTCGTATAAGAACGTTCCGCGCCCGCCCCGTCGGGGAAAGTCCAAACGATCGAGTGTGTCGTAAGCAAACGCGATCCCTGCGGCGGCTTCATTACCGGTAACCGTGTCCAGCTCGCCCACAACCCGCCCCGTGAAGGGGTTAAGGTCGCCGAACACGGAGACTTTTGTCTCTAATCGATAGGTATTGAGGTTGCCGATGAGACCAATAACGCCCCAATCGCCCAATTCGCGTCCGACGCGCAGTCGGACCTCAGCGGATTCAACGAAAAATTCGCCAATGCGGTCTTGATCCAGGTCCAAGCTGCGGTCGTCGCCTTGAAAAGCCAGCTGGGGTTCAAAGAAATAACGACCGGCGGTACCAAATGGCTGATACCAGCGCCCAATGATCCCCACATCGGTGCCCAACTCCAAATCGAGGCTGAGTTCCCCGCCCCAGGGCCGGATGGGGCGCCGCGACAGGCGCAAAAGCAGCTCGTAACTCGACTCGCCTTGAAAATCGTTGGCCGTGTTGAATCCCACCTGGACCAAATTGCGACCCAGCGGTCGAGGTTTGGCGGTCAGGACCGCGTTTTCACCGTCGCTGGCGATATCAACCTCGCCGAGCCCGCCAAATGAGGACAGATCGCTGATGCGACGTGAATTGGTGTCGAGATCAGCGGCATCCAATCCTTCATATGAAAATCGGTCGCGGATCAGCTCATCGCTCAGCGGCGATGTGTTGTTGATGACCAGATTTTGCTCACGGTCCTGCTCGATTTCGGTCGGGCGCGACCGGCGTTTGCTCGGTGCGGCAAGCTGCCGAATACGCTCCAGTTCAGGACGGGCTTTCACGGCGTCTTGATAGCCAATCTCAATGCCGCGCTCGACGAATTGAAACGTGGAGGCTGTGAGCTCCTGAAGGTCAGGGCGGATCAACACATCGTCGTCGCCAAGCAGTTTCACGTCCTGCTGCCAGTTATTCCACACCGCGATTTGAACGATTTGTTGGGTCGTGCCGGCCAAAGAGATGTTGTCACCCACTTCGCCCGGCTCCACCGTCGTGTCGATGGCGATGACGATATCAGCGCCCATGTCGCGCGCGGCGCGTATGGGCAATTGGGACGCCATGCCGCCGTCCACATAGGTGCGGCCTTGATACTTGCGCGGCGGGAACACCCCGGGCACGGCCATGCTGGCCAAGATGGCTTGGACCAAATCGCCTTCGCTAAGCGCCACGGCTTCACCCGTCGACAGGTCCATCGTAACGGACCGATAGGGCGTGGGCAGTGTGTCAAAATCGATATTGGTGGGAATGTGGGTGGTCAGCGATCGATAGAAGGAAAGCAATGACTGCATGGAGCGAAATCCGCCCGGCAAGACGACGCCTTCATCGGAAATCCCAGCCACATATTCACTCAGATATTCCGCCTCGCGCTCCTTTTGAAGATAAGGTTGATCGCGATAGGGAATGGCGCCCGCAAACAATTCCGGCCAAGGCGCCGTGGTGAATATGTCTTCCAATTCATGGCTGGAATAGCCACTGGCATAGAGGCCCGCCACCGTCGCGCCCATGCTGGTCCCCAGCACGCAATGGATGGGGACGCCGGCTTCTTCGACGACTTTCAACGCGCCGATCTGGATGCTGGACAATGCGCCCCCGCCGCTAAACACCACCGCTACGTCTGCGCCGTCAGCGTCGTCATGGTCACATTGTGCGTGGGCAGCACTGCTCAGGCTGAGAAAACCGAGAAACCAAAAAGACAAAGCGCGGACCATAGGGTTGCTCTCTCAATCAGCAAACGCTCATACCAATGTGGCATTTGCACCAATGAAGGCACGCGCCTTGAACAGCCAGCATGCAGTGAACCGTGAGTCCACGGCGTAGGCTATGGTGTATTTCGGAGAGGTAAATTTGCGCGATATGCGACGCGCCAAGCTCAGGAAAGAGTTCAGTCGTCGGAGGCCTGGACGCGACGATAAAACGCTTTCTCGCGGCCCTCACAAATGCGATAGCCGTCGTCCCAGCCTTGGCGGTATTGGTCCCGGTCTTCGTACTGATCCGTGTCTTTGGTGATATGCTCGTTCAGATTTCCCGCAGCGGCGCGACCGGAGTGGCATCCGTCGTCATAACCCTCGATATACCGCTTGTCATAGCCTTGATCTTGCATCCGCGCGACGTCCGGATTGAGCGGTTCATTGGATCGACCGCCAGCGCACGAGGCCAATGTCACGGCGAGAACGAGTGTTGCGGCGAATTTCGACATGATGGCTCCTTCCGCTGCAAATGTAGGCCAATCTCAGAAAACCTGTCGACGAAAAAGACGAGGGCGATGAAACAATAAAGCCTGCCTGACAGAGCCAATGGCGCAGGTCAGGCAGGCTTTTCAGTCAATTACCCGAAGGTGTAACGCGCATTGATCAACAGCGTATCTTTGCTGTCGCCGAACTCATAACGCGCGCCCACGGAAAAGTTCTTATAGACGCGAACTTGAGTTGTGGCGAAAGCGCTCCAGTTGTCGGTGCTGTCAATGGAGTCGAGGCTGTCGTTAAACTCAACGCCTTCACCGCTGCCATAGCGAGCGCCGCCGCCGATTTCCCAACGGTTCTGGATCACCATGAAACGGCCGCCGGCTTCGACCTCGGCGCCGAACGTGCTGTCATCGCCGTCAAAGTCTGAAATCGCATCGCCAAGATTGCTGGCGCTCACGTCAGAGTCGGTGTAGGTCACGCCCACTTCGCCGTAGACCGACAAATTGTCGAGGATGAATGGCGTCGACCAACCGATGCCGCCGCGTAGCGTGTCGAGATCACCATCGCCGGAAATGTTCGCAGGCAACTCGCCGCCTTCCGCGCCAATGGCGTCGACGTCAAAATTTTGGTTGCGATATTCGCCATAGAGGTGCAGGCCCCATGGCAAGAAGTCTGACTTACAACCGACAAAAAAGCCTGTGCCGTCGCTGCTGTTCAGTGACGTGACTGGGCTTTCGTCATCATCAGAGCTACCGCCAGCATCAACGTCTGCATAAGCGACGCCGCCTTCGCAATAGCTGTAGTTGTGCACGCTCCAATTGTCTTGGGCAAATGCTGCTCCGCCAAACAGAGACATGCCGAGCGCCAATGCTGACGCACCCTTAAGAATGTGTTTCATTTGAGATCACCCCTTTTCCATAGTCTGCAAGTAATCGGACTTCACGTTCAGCGGGCTGCGATGTCGATACCGGCACACTGGTGAGTACACGTGTACCGTCAAATACAAATGCACAAGAGAAATTGGCAGTTCAGGTCAGCATTGAGCCACATTTTCATGTAATTTTTTATCATTGGATGGGCAAGCTTGGCGCGCGTGCGCCTTGGCCATATCCATGCCTAAGGAAACGGGCCGGCAATGCTGGTCAGCGAAACCCAAAGCCGCCGCGGACCGGTTCGGGTTCAACTGCACGCGGAAACGGGTCGTAAAACGGATTAAGCGAGTCCGGTTCCGGTTCAATGGCTTCTGAACGCCGGAAACTCACCATGGCCAGCGCGGCGCCGGCTGCAAGCCCTGCTGGAGCCGCCAACAGGGCCCCAAACGCGCCGATGAACAACACAACACTGCCAAACACGCCGGCGGCGTTAAGCCATTGAGCCGTTGTTTCGGCGCCGTCGCGCAGGAGCACATGCGACGTGGTCCAAGCACCGATCACAATGCCCGCGGCCACTGCGGACGCTACCGCGATCCAGATTCCCTCAATGATCACGCCGGTTCGACGCTTTCGTGGCCGCGACAGTGTGAGGCCAAACCAGGGTGCGCCCACGAAAATGGCGGCTGCAGCCCCGGCAATCGCAAACAATTGGCCTGCTGCCAGCGGTGCGCCGAGCGCGTCGAACGCCAACCGGTCAGCGCCGGCCAAATGGGCGATGCGCAACGGAATCTCAGCAAAGAACACAATGGCGGTGGCGGCAAAAGCTCCCGCGAATATGGCGCTGACCAGACCGAGTAAGATCCACAGCAGTCGCGGCCGGCGAAGATGGAGCACGAATTGCTTTGGAGTGGGGTCGAAAATCATGACAAAGCCAATCTACACACGCGCTGACGCGATTTTATTTCCCGCAATCGTGACGATACCCAGCGCTAGCGCGTCGGTTGGGGCTCATCGCCGCGATAGTCATAAAACCCGCGGCCAGTTTTACGGCCCAACCATCCCGCGTCCACATACTTCATCAGCAGGGGGCAAGGTTTGTATTTGAACCCCCCGAGTTCATCGTACAGCACGCCCAAAATGGCGGCGCAGGTATCCAGGCCGATAAAATCGGCCAACTCAAACGGACCCATGGGGTGGTTGGCCCCCAACTTCATGGCGGCGTCGATGGTTTCCACCGTGCCCACGCCTTCAAATAGCGCGTAGCACGCCTCGTTGATCATCGGAATCAGCATGCGGTTGACGATGAATGCAGGAGAGTCTTCGACCACGGCGATTTGTTTGCCGAGACTATCGACGAAGCCCTTCATAACGGCGAAAGTGGATTGATCGGTTTGGATGCCGCGCACCAGCTCTACCAGCTTCATCACCGGTGCGGGGTTCATAAAATGAACACCCAGGAACTTATCAGGCCGGTCCGTGGCCGCCGCCAAACGGGTGATGGACAAGGATGAGGTGTTGCTCGCCAAAATCGTGTCGGTCGACAGGTGTGGGCACAGCTGCTTGAAGATGGCCCGCTTGGCTAATTCCTCTTCGGTCACCGCTTCAATAATAACGTCGCAATTGTGAAGTTCGCTTAGGGATCCGCACGGCTGCAGTTTTGCGCGAATGTCGTCACTGTCTGCGGAACTCAGTTTATCGCGTTGAACGAGGCGATCCAGCGATGCGCTGATTGCCTCCACACCCTTCTGCGCCAATTCTTTGGTTTTGTCAGAAAGTTGAACCGTATAGCCGGCGCTCGCCGCGACTTGAGCGATCCCGGCGCCCATTTGCCCAGCGCCAATGACGCCGACTGTTTTGATAGTGGTCATCGGTTCGCGCCTCCAAACCCGTCCTTGTGACCTATAGCCTCATACATTGACCCGCAAGCAATCGTAAGCGGCCATCTCACTCAGCGATCAGAGCGTCTGCTAGGCAGACGATACAGACGAGACGCGTTGTGACCTGAATGCCGCCACAAACGCACGGCGTTGTGCTTCCGTTTTCGGCGCCTTCCGTCCAGAAAGCTGTTTCGATACGCGGTCGCTGAGAAAGTAGTAATCAAATGAAACCTTGTTCACTTCCTGAAAGCGAATAAGAAAGCCCGTGCCTTGTAGTTCCTTTTCGCCTTGTGATTTGACGACGTCCAAAAGGGTGTAGCCGCTATAGAAATGCGGTGATTTAGCGAAGCTTCCCCAGGTAAATTCAATAGTTTGTCGTTCCTCATTGGGAAATCTCACAAAGTTGCTTCGAAACGTTCCTTTGAAGTCAGTGTCAATGTCATACACATGGCCTTCAACAATGTACGCGTCTGGCTTGGCGTCGTAGACGATATCAATGATTGTGCACCGCCCTTTATTGTTGGAGTCATCATTGAAGACCTCAAGATAGGCCCCGGCATAGCGCGCACGGGGATCAATCAGGCGTCTTAAGATTGCGATCCGCAAAATCATCGATCGCCATCGACCCATGACAAAGCCGATGCCGCCAATGGCAATCAGCGCCCCGAGCGCGCGCACTGCGTCCACATTGCTGAGTTCGCCGTCGAGAAAGCGATTCAGCAGCGCCGCGATCTCCCCGGCCCATTCCATATCCATGAGCCCAGCCCCCCAAATTGCCCCGTGGGGCGAACTTAGGGGACTGGGCCTGGAATGACCACTATTTATAAGGGAAAAAGACTACTCGGCGGGCACTTGCGGCCGGGCATAGCCAATTTTTTCCAGTTCGGCCTGAAGTTCCGGCAGGACGGTGAATAAGTCTCCCACCAAACCATAATCGGCGACTTGGAAGATGGGCGCTTCCTCGTCCTTATTGATGGCGACAATCACTTTGGAGTCTTTCATGCCCGCCAGGTGCTGGATAGCGCCAGAAATGCCGATGGCAAAATAGAGTTCTGGCGCGACGACCTTGCCGGTTTGGCCAACCTGATAGTCGTTGGAGATATAACCGGCATCAACCGCAGCCCGGCTCGCGCCCACAGCAGCGCCCAATTGATCGGCCAGCGGTTCGATCACCTTTTGGAAGTTGTCCGAGCTTGCCAGGGCCCGGCCGCCCGACACGACGATCTTGGCGCCGGCCAGTTCTGGGCGATCGGATTTGGAAAGTTCTTCGCTGACAAATTCCGATTTAAACGCTCCGTCGGGCGCCGGGATGGTCTCCACTGAGGCCGATCCGCCCTCTCCCGCTGCGGCGAATGTGGTGGGGCGCACGGTGATCACCTTTTTCGCATCGGTGGATCGAACGGTGAGCATGGCGTTGCCCGCGTAAATCGGGCGCTCAAATGTGTCCGGGCTTTCCACTTTGGTGATGTCGGAAAGTTGCATGACATCCAGTTTCGCCGCGATGCGCGGCATGAAGTTTTTGCCAGTGGTGGTCGCCGGCGCCAACACGGCGTCATAGTTATCCATTAATGGAACAATGAGCGCTTCCATGGCTTCGGCGATGCGCTTTGCGAGAACCGCGCCGTCGGCATGCAATACCTTGCGCACGCCATCGATCTTTGTAGCGGCTTCCGCCACAGCTCCCGCATTTTCACCAGCCACCAAAACATCAACATCGCCGCCAATGGCCTTGGCTGCGGTCACTGTTTTGTGGGTGGCGTCGTTCAGTTCGCTATTGTTGTGTTCTGCAATGACGAGCACAGCCATTAGAGCGCTCCTGCTTCAGTTTTGAGTTTTTCAATCAGTTCAGAAACGGTTTCCACCTTGATGCCGCCTTCACGTTCTGGCGGTGGGGCGACCTTGACGACCTCCAGCCGGGGCGCAACGTCCACGCCAAAATCGTCGGGCGCCTTGACATCCAACGGCTTTTTCTTGGCCTTCATGATGTCGGGCAATTTGGCGTAACGCGGTTCATTGAGGCGCAGATCCGTCGTGACAATTGCCGGGCTCTGCAAGGCCAGCGTCTGCAGCCCGCCGTCAATCTCGCGGGTGACATGCAAACCGCCATTCTCCTGTTTGACAATAGAGGCAAATGTGCCTTGCGGCCAATCGAGGAGGGCGGCGAGCATCTGGCCGGTTTGGTTGCTATCATCATCAATGGCCTGCTTGCCCAGGATAACCAGACCGGGCGCCTCTTCATCGACGATCGCTTTGAGAATTTTGGCCACGCCCAACGGCTCAACCGTTTCATCCGTTTTCACCAGGATTGCGCGATCCGCGCCCATGGCCAGAGCTGCACGCAATTGATCTTGCGCCTTTTCGGGGCCGATGGACACCACCACAATTTCCTCAACCTCGCCGCGTTCCTTCATGCGGATCGCTTCTTCCACGGCGATTTCGCAAAAGGGATTGATCGACATTTTCACGTTGGCGAGATCCACGCCGCTTTGGTCCGGTTTCACGCGGACTTTCACGTTGTAATCCACCACGCGTTTGATCGGCACCAGAACCTTCATTGCGTTCTCCTCTCGCGGCTGCGCGGACGCGCGCCCGTTTATGGCGTAGCATAGGTAACACTATGCTGGATCGCTTGGACATCCAATGAGCGGTGTTTTGCCGCGATCTGACGCTGACGTCAACGTCAAGAAACGACATTGACTTGTGTGAATGGGAATGGGCATTTAATATCATTTTGATATCACCATCTAGGAGGGCGATATGGATCGGCGTTCGGTGCTGACCGGAATGGCGGGGTTGGGGATTGTCGCGAGAGCGCATGCTCAAGAGGGTGCCGGAGACTGTGCAGAATCGGCGGCGATGGTGGGCGCGTGGGGAGGGGTGCTGAAGGCGGGCTCGCAACGCCTGCGCTTGAAGCTGGTGGTCGAGGCCGACGATGCGTGTGCATTGTCGGTCGCCATGTATTCCCTGGATCAGGGCGATGTGCGTATTCCAGGCGAACAAGCCAAGTTCAACGACGGGCGGTTTACGGCGCAGTTCCCGTCCGTGCGCGGGTCGATGGATCTTGCGCTCACCGATGATGGCGCGCTGGATGGCGAATGGCGTCAGGGCGCAGCGATGCCGTTGCGTCTGACCAAGGACCCCGATTTTGACGCCATGCTTGGCGACACACAAATTGGCCCGCTTACGGCTGAGAGCTTGGCTGCATTACGTGAAGAGGCGGGGTCACCGGGGCTGGCCGCCGCCGCGCGCGGACCGGGCGGGGAGTTGATGCTGGCCGATGGGGTGCGTTCAGCCAATGATGACATTGCCGTCACCGTGAACGATCAGTGGCATATTGGCTCGATCACCAAGTCCATGACCGCCACCGTGATCGCGCGTTTGGTGGAGGCGGGGACGCTGGCTTGGGACACCGGCGTTGGCGCGGCGTTGGGCGATATCGCGCCCGATGCGCGCGATCAGTACGCCGATGTGACGCTGAAGCACTTATTGAGCCATCGTGCCGGTTTGCCCGCCAATTTGCCGATCGATCGGTTATTGAGTTTTCCCCGCCACCAGGACGATGCGCGTGAGAGCCGGATCGCCTATGTCGCTGAAGCTCTGGCCGCACAACCAGTGGGGCCGAAGGAAGAAACGTTTGAGTATTCAAACTCAGGCTATGTGATCGCCGGCGTCATCGCCGAACGTACGCTCGATATGCGCTTTGAAGACATTATGCGCAGAGAATTGTTTGAGCCGTTGGGTATGGACAGCGCCGGATTTGGCGCGCCGGGGACGGCCGGAGAATTGGACCAGCCCATCGGTCATGCGCAGGGTCTGCTCAGCCCGATCACCGGCCGCCGCCAACCGTTTGGTCTCGACCAAGAGGTCACCGACAATCCTGAAGTGATGGGGCCGGCGGGGCGCGCGCATATGACTTTGGCGGACCTCTTGATCTATTTGGCCGCACACCGCGACCGCACTTCGCTGCTCGGCATGGAAAGCTGGCGCACACTCCATACGCCGCCATATGGCGGGGACTACGCTATGGGCTGGATTGTGCGTTCCGATGGCGCGCTCTGGCACAATGGTTCGAACACGCTGTGGTATGCCGAAGCGCTGTTTAACCCGACCACTGGTGTTGTCGCGGCGGCTGCCGCCAATGACGGACACATGCCCCAAGCTGCGCCGGCAGTCGGCGAAGCCCTTGCCGGCGC
>CAZWVH010000071.1:0-14166 GCA_964636945.1 uncultured Caulobacterales bacterium
CAAGAGCGAGAGTGTGCGGAAGAGACTTGTTACAGATGTATGAGTTTGATAAATCTTCGCTAAAAGAGGGGGTGAGAGATTGGGTGTTCAGGTAATCAGGGGTATTGTATTAGTTCTCTTAATCAATACCGTTCCCGCCATTGCGCAAGCCGACTTTGACCACCCAAAGCTGGATGGATCGAAGCAATATTATTTTCGAAATTATATTGAGTTCACTGGCAGTAGAGAAGCGGCGGGCGCGTCTGGTTTCTTTGTGGAACGGAATGGTGTGATCCAATACATCACTGCAAAGCACGTGCTTGGTCCCAGCATGGGCATCGAACCTGCAGTCAGTCCGGATCCCGCTCAGTTTGAGAATGAACTTGTTTCTTGGACCGTTATCACGCCGCCCAATTACGAACCGATGGCGTTCGTGTACGAGCTTGCAACTTCGAGCGCCGACTTAACAGAGGATCGGATTGCGCTCAACGCGTTGATGGTGACTGACGTTGATCCTGCAGAGCTCGGTGACATGCCCATGCCAACCGTTGAGGCCGGCGTCCTTGAGATCGCACGCACAATGCCCTCACGAGGGGACCCGCTCTTTCTAATAGGCTGTCCATATAGCCAAGAGGATTGTAGCCAAAATACCTATCAGTTGATCTCTCGGGATCTTGATTCAGATGGATATCTCAACGCAAGTTGGAGTGGCGACCGCGTGGAGCTGTCTGGCTTTTCTGGTGCACCAGTCGTGAACCAGCAGGGGGAAGTGGTAGCGATGGTGGTGGTTGTCTCGCACGCAGGCAATCCTGTTGCTCAACCCATTGTAGGATGGTAATAATAACTGATTGTTAGTTTCACGCCGACGGCGCAGCTTGATGGTAGGCAATGCAACGCTTTTGCCCACCCTACGCCCCACCCAAATTCATCACATCGTCGCTTCCCACTCCGACGCGGTGGCGGCGCACGGAGTTTGCGGACCCGAGACACCGCGGCGTGAGTGGGACCCAGGGGGCGACGGGTTGAGCGTTAAGGGACACGCAGCCTTCGCCAAATAGTGCGTTCCAATACCTCCTGGGTCCCACCGATCTCGCCGTTTTTTTCGCCGCGAATTCCGAGCGCGGCGGCTCGACGGTGGGAAACGAGCGTTCGTTATATAGTCGAGACAATTGCACAAATTGTGGTGGGCAACGCTGCGCTTTTGCCCACCCTACAGCACACCACTTCGGCTCGTGGTGATTTCTTCCACCCCTCACATCCCATCGGCCAGGCGACGCAAATAGCGGCAATAGGGGTTGTTGGGATACCGATCGGCCGCGGCGCGCAACGCATCGACGCTGATCCAACCTTGGCGAAACGCAATTTCTTCCAGGCACCCAATGGAGAGGCCCTGGCGGGTTTCCAACGTGCGGACAAATTCGCTGGCCTGCAGCAGGCTGTCGAATGTGCCGCCGTCAAACCAGGCATAGCCACGGCCCATTTTTTCCACCGTCAGCTGGCCCGCTTCCAAGTAGATCTGGTTGAGATCGGTGATCTCCAGCTCGCCGCGTTTAGAGGGGCGGATGGTGTTGGCGTGCGCGCTGGCTTGGCCGTCGTAAAAATAAAGTCCAGTCACCGCCCAATGCGAACGCGGGCGTGTGGGTTTTTCCTCGATGGTGGTGGCGCGTCCTGTGTCGTCAAAGCTGACCACGCCATAGCGCTGCGGGTCATTGACCTGATAGCCGAAAACCGATGCGCCATGCGCTCGCGCCGCGGCCCGGGCCAGCAGCGCTGATAACCCTTCGCCGAAAAACAAATTGTCGCCCAGCGCCATCACGCAGGGCGCGCCGGCCAAGAAATCCTCGGCGATGAGCAGCGCCTGGGCCAAGCCCTCGGGTTTGGGTTGGACGGCGTAAGCGATGGTGACGCCCCATTGCGCCCCGGTTCCCAATGTGCGCTGAAATGCGGATTGATCCTCGGGCGTGGTGATGATCAGGATTTCACGTACGCCCGACAGCATGATCGCTGAGAGCGGATAGTAGATCATGGGCTTGTTATAGATGGGCATAAGTTGCTTCGACACGCCGGCAGTGAGCGGATACAACCGGCTGCCGGCGCCGCCTGCCAAGACTATGCCTTTGCGCATGGGAACCTCTTTGTGTTGCACAGCTGTCATCGCATGGCCGTTAATCGGTAAAAAAGTCTAGACTGCAGGGGGAGCCCGCCTGTGATTGAGATTACCCCTGATGTCTGGCGCGAACGTCTGGCCAAACCTGTCCAAGCGCACAAGTATGATCACGGACATTGTGTGGTCTCGGCTGGCGGATTTGGCGCGACGGGCGCAGCCCGGCTGGCGGCGCGCGCAGCGCTCCGAGTGGGCGCGGGGCTGGTGACAGTGGTCGCGCCAGGAGAGGCGTTGGCCGAATGCGCCGCCCAACTCACGGCCATCATGCTGCGCCAAGCCGACACGGCCCCAGCTTTTGGAGACGTACTGGCTGATCGGCGGATGAACAGTGTGGTCGTGGGGCCGGGCCATGACAGCGCGCCAGGTGGGCGCTCGCGCACGCGATCCTTCGCCACCACGGCGCTTTCGCGATCTCAATTTGTGGTGCTGGATGCTGATGCGCTCACCTGTTGGAGCGACAGCCGGCGCGCTGATCCGGGAATCCTGTTTCATGCCATTGATCACGATGCTGTGGTGCTCACCCCACACGCCGGAGAATTCCAAACGCTATTTCCTGATCTTGATTTGAGCGAACGCGCCAATCCAGAGGTTCGGGCCGAGGCGGTCTTGGAAGCCGCGACGCGATCCCAGGCCACGGTGTTGTTGAAGGGCGCCATCACTTTGATTGGCGCGCCCGATGGCCGGGTTGGCGTGCACCGTGCAGTGGACCAACGGGCTGCTCCCTGGTTGGCGACGGCGGGCTCAGGAGATGTTTTGGCGGGACTGATCGCTGGTCTCGGCGCGCGAGGCTGGAGCGCGTTTGACGCAGCTTGTGCAGCCGTCGCACTGCACGTGGATTGTGCCTTGTCGGTGGGTCCTGGCCTTATTGCAGAAGACTTGCCCGACGCCGTGCCAAAGGTGTTGAACGCCGTTCATGACGCGTCTTAGCGCGCCAAGGTTCTCTATACTTGTTATTGGCGTAGACGCGGTTAGGGTGCCGGCCCAGCTCTCATAACAATTGCCTGATGACTTTAAGGACGCCCAATGAGCACACAACCGCTTTCAGATCGCCTGCCCGATTATGTCCAATCGCGCTGGGGCGGATGGGGAGGCGGACCGCTCGCGGCTCTGGCCGCATTGGCGAGCGCGCTGTTTGCCGCCGGAGCCGGGGGAGCGCGTGCGCCAATATGGATCCTGATCTTGGCCGTGATTTTGGGCTTGCTGCAGTATTTCCTGGGACGGCTTGCCATCGATGCGGAGCGATTGGACGCGTCCGCCAAACCTGATCCACTGTCGAGAGCTGAAGTGCGGTTCGCCGCGTTGACCATTGCCGCAATCCAGTTGGCTATCTTGATCAGCGTGGGAGCGCTGTTGGACGCCTGGTTGGCGCCGGGTCTGTGGCTGGCGGCGCAAGCGGTCATGTTGGGCGGCGTCGTCTTGGACCGCAAATGTCGGGCGCAAGAACCATCGAACCCAATGAGCATATTGGCGCCGGCTGATCTTGGGATCACGCTTGCCGCATTTTTCACCGGGTTTGCCTTTGCCGGGGCGATGGGCGGCGCCTCGGCGGGGCAGGTGATCACGCCGATGACCCTCATAATGGCTCTGGCGTGGACAGGCGTTGTGCTGATTGATTTGCTGTGTCGTCACATTGCCGATCATACGCAAGCTCAAGAACCGCTCTTTATGGGCGCGGCGCGCCACATCCTGGTGATTGCTGGGATGGTCGGCGGGTTTGCGGTCATTGCGTTTGCCGTGGGCCTTCATCGAGCGGGAATCTACGCGCCACCGCCCGTGGCGATTATCGCAGTTGTGCTGACCGCGATCCTGGTCACGCTGTGGCCCGCATTTGGTTCTCGGCTCACCCATGAAGGGCTTCACAACGCTCAACGAGGCGCGTCAAGTCACGCCGTTACGTGGCTCGTTTTGCTGGCGCTCGGCGGATGGTTCGCCGGAGCGCCGATTTGGTACGGCGCTTAACGCCTTCAATCAGACCGGCTTGGCCCCGCTCGCGCGTCCGCCGCGAAGTTGATACTCTTGTGTGCCGCGATGGTAGACATAGTCCGTATCGAGGACCGCCGTATTGGCGTACTGAAAGCTTGGCCCGAGCGTTTCATAAATGGGCTCGAACGGACGTTTTTCAGTGCCTGCAAAGAGTTCCTCAAATGAACCAATCACAAAATAGGTCGGCTGCAGGTCCGAGATTGTGTAATCAGTGCGCATGACCCGGTCGACCTGCAAGTGAATTCGATTGGGTGATTGGGCTTCCAATGCGAACACGGATTCGGTCGGCCCTGACAGAATGCCCGCGCCATATACGCGCAAGCCATGGTCCTCGCGGATCAAGCCAAACTCCACTGTATACCAATAGAGCGCGCTCAGCGCCTTCAGCCGGTTGTAACGCAGCGCTTTCCAGCCAGCGCGTCCATAGGCCTCCATATAGTCGGCAAAGACTTGGTCAGTGAGCAACGGCACATGGCCGAACACGTCATGAAAGACATCTGGTTCCTGAATATAGTCAAACGTCTCGCGAGTGCGGATAAAGTTGCCGGCTGGAAACCGGCGATTGGCCAGGTGATAGAAGAACACATGATCTGGGATCAACATGGGGACAGGCACCACGCTCCAGCCGGTGATGCCGCGTAGTTCTTCGCTGATGGTATGAAAATCGGGCACACCGCCTCGACCAAGATCGAGTCGCTTCAGCCCGTGTTGAAACGCTGAACAGGCCCTGCCGGGCAGCACGGCCATCTGGCGCTCAAACAACTCATCCCAGATCTTGTGCTCTTCAGGAGTGTATTCGCGTTGCTGCGGCTCAAGCCAATCGGCCTGTAAGCCTGAAGGCTTTTTCAAGGGCGCTACGAACACGTCCTCGGGCAGTTCAGGGATTCGCGTAAAGTCTGTTTCCAATTCGTCGCGCGGCATGGTCAGTCCTCCTTGAGTTTTGGTATGCGCGCAGTTCGGCTACGTCATCACAGTCGAAATCGCCTCAGCTACAAGGTCAATATGCGGCGCCGAAAGACCAGCAATATTGATGCGTCCCGAGTTGGGCAGGTAGATCGCCCAATCGTTTTTGAGCGTCTCGGCCGCGCCTGGCGGTAAAGCCAGCATGGAAAACATACCACGTTGGTTTGCGATTGAGTCATAAGCCGCATCGCCAGTGCGCGCATGCAACGCGGCTGCAAAACGCGTGCGCAAATCATCGATCCGCGCGCGCATGAGTTCCAGTTCCTCCTCCCAGTCTTGTCGCAGGTCATCATCATCAAGGATTTCCGCGACAATGGCGGCGCCGTGCGCGGGCGGCATGGAATAATTGGCCCGCGCCACGTCGGCGGCATGGCTGCTAATCGCCGCCGCTGCGGTCGGAGTGTCAGCCATGATCAACAACGCACCAGCGCGTTCACGATAAAGGCCAAAATTCTTGGAACATGAATACGAAACCATGGCCATTGGGATCTCGTCGAGCAACGCGCGAACGCCTGCAATGTCACGCTCAAGCGATTCCCCTAGACCGTGATAGGCCACGTCCACGAAAGGCGTGAGGCCCCGGTCCACGCAAAAGCGCGCCAGACGCGTCCAATCGGCCTCGGTGAGATCAGCGCCGGTGGGATTGTGGCATGGACCTTGGACAAGAACCACGTCGCCCGGTCGCGCCTCTTCCAGGTCGGCGAACATGGCGTCAACATCAACCACACCAGACTGCGCGTCATAATAGCTATAGGTCACCGGAGTGAGTCCGGCCGAGCGCACGACATGGGGATGATTGGGCCAACTCGGCTCACTCATCCAAACACGGGCTTTGGGATTGGCGCGAGCCGCCACACCAAAGCCAACCGCTAACGCACCGCAGCCACCTGGGGTGGTGAAGCTGATAAGTTGCTCGCCTAGCGCCGTTGAGCGCTGATCGCCAAACACCAGCGCACACACACGATCGCAAAAGCCCAGATTGCCGCGAGGGCCCTCATAAACCTTGGTTCCGCCGGGGGCGGCCAGACGCGCTTCAGCGCGCGCCACTGCGTCCATAAGCGGGGTCTGTCCCAGCTCGTTACGATAAACACCCACGCCCAAATCAATCTTGTCAGCGCGCAGGTCAGCGCGAAACGCCGCCATAAGGCCCAAGAGCGGATCGGCAGGGCGCTGTGTGAGATTCTGTAATAAGTAACCGGCGTTGGCGGTCGTGGTCATACTCAAGACTCCGAAGCAATTTTTTCGTGCAGCCAGGCGGCATGGCGAGGCGCCTTTTTGGTTGCACTCCATTCAGCCAGCATCTCGGGCGCCACGCGGTGAAGCTCGTCCATTTGATCTTGTGTTCGCGTGTCGGCGGCCAGCTCTAGCCGATGGCCATTGGGGTCAAAAAAGTAGATCGACTTGAAGATTCCGTGATTGGTGGGGCCTAATACATCAATGCCCAGCGACTCAACGTGCGCTTTGGCGGCCAACAGCTCGTCCATGCTGCCCACGCGCAGGGCGATGTGCTGCACCCAAACCGGCGTGTTTTGGTCGCGATCCATGTCCGGCTTTGTCGGCAATTCAAAGAACGCCAGAACATTGCCGTTCCCCGCATCCATGAAGATGTGCATGTAAGGATCGGGCTCGCCGGTGGATGGCACTTTGTCCTCAGCGATGGCCAGCTGGAAATCCATGCCCAGCACTTTTTGATAAAACTCCACGGTCTCCTTGGCGTCTTTGCAGCGATAGGCGACATGATGAAAGCCGAGCGTTTTTGGTGCGGTTTGCGTGGTCATTGGTCTCCTCCTGCGTCGTGTAATCGCGCTTTAGCTTCGTGTTCAGAGTTTTGCCGGCGTACGACGCCAATCACGTTGGGCAATGGCCAGGGATACGCGTTGTCATCGCTTTCGAAAAAGCCGGTTTCAAAGCTGCCATAGCGCTGGAGCCTAATTCCCCCGCTTTGGGCGTAAAGGGTGGATTCCGGCCCTCCCTCCAGGTACATGGCGCGCGCAATGCTTAACGGCAATGCCTGCAACATGCCGATAAAATCGTGGACCGTGTGCGGCGATCGGGAATGGATGAACAGCACGCGCCCGTCTATATCGGTTGCCAACGCCGCCGTGCTCCATTGTCGATCCTGCTGTGACCAGACATTCTCGCCGGTGCAGGAGATCATTCGAATTGATTGAAGCATACTGGCGTAATGCGGTCTAAGCGCGTCGAAATCATCGCATTCTCGGTCGATAATTTGGACATTCGGCACCGTGATGTCGTTCGTCGTGGTCGCGAAAATCGTATTATCCTGATTGATCCGCGGGTTCACCGGCTCACCGCTCACTTTGGTAAAACCAACCGGCAATGCGGCTTCACTGGCGGCGAACATCCCAGCATTGGTGACGGCAACCAGATCATGCTCGTCCAGCCAGGCCGGCGCCGCTTTGCGTTGCTCATCCAATGAATCGGCGATCAGGAGTTCGAACGCAAATTGCTCAGGATCAATTCGCAACACGACGATGAGCTGGTCGCTGAGCTCCGAGCGCTTGGACGCGGTGAAGGCGCGAAGTTCCAGGCCCGGCTCAAGTTCGCGCCATTCAGAGTACTCCGTCTTCAATTGAGCCGATGTCAGCGGCGAGGCGGGCGTTTGACCTATTGCCATGGGCGCGCCGAACAGCACGAAAAGCGCACTGGCGGCGAATCCCAAACAATTCATCAAACGCTTGACCATTCGATCAATCTCATACGGTGTCGACTTAAGACGCTGTTTCGTCTTCCTTCAGCACGCCGCGGCGGATTTGATCGAGCTCAATGCTCTCAAACAAGGCCTTGAAGTTACCCTCGCCAAAGCCGTCATTGCCCTTGCGCTGAATGATCTCGAAGAAGATCGGTCCAATGGCGTCTTGGGTAAAGATCTGGAGCAAGAGCCCGGTGTCGCCGGGCGCCCCGTCGATCAAGATTTTGTTTTTATGCAGACGCGGCAAGTCTTCGCCATGTTCGGGGATGCGTGTCTCCACCTGCTCAAAATAAGTGTCCGGCGTGCTTTGGAACGGCACGCCGCGCTCGCGCAGGTTTTCGACGGTGGCGTAAATGTCATCCGTGGCCAGAGCAATATGCTGAATGCCCTCACCATTATAGCGCTTCAAGAACTCTTCGATCTGAGATTTATCGTCCCGGCTTTCGTTGAGCGGGATGCGGATATTGCCGTCCGGCGAGGTCATGGCCCGCGACAACAGCCCCGTGAGCTTTCCTTCAATGTCGAAATAGCGGATCTCACGGAAGTTAAAGATGTTTTCGTAATACCCCGCCCATTTGTCCATATTGCCGCGATGGAGGTTGTGGGTGAGGTGGTCAAGGTAGGTCAGGCCGGCGCCCGCTGTGTCGACACCCTCGATCATGTCGAATTCCTCAGCGATCAGGCGATCCAGAAGCGGTTTATCCACCATGTAGATGACCGTGCCGCCAATGGCTTCAATGGCCGGGAGTTGCACTGCGCTGGGCCAAAGTCCGGATGTGTCAGCCGCCGTCGCGCCGCGCTCCAATGCGCCCTTAAAGGCTGCATCTGCGTCATCGACCAAAAAGCCCATGGCCGACGCGCCGCGTTCATGGACGTCGCGGAAGGCTTTGGGCTGGCCATGGTCCATGGTGTTCAAGAAGAACCGGATGTCGCCCTGTTGCATCACCGAGATTGGCAGGGACTTATGGGTTGCGACCTTGGCAAAGCCGAGGCGTTCAAACAGTGGTGTAAGCTCGCGATCGGTGGAGTCGGTATACTCCAAAAACGCAAAACCGCGGGTTCCCAGAGGGTTCTCGAATAGATCTGCCATGTGGCGCTCCACTCCTACTTGTCTCGAAATACACATTGATGGTATCACATGATTGGTATCATATGAAAGAGGTTTCATGCGAAACCAATTAGCGGATCGTTGGTCTTCAGACAATGACACGTCGCCCGCCGCGCCCGCCGCGCCCGGCGACGTCAAATCCGGCGACGTTGGGGCGCTGCGGCTTGAGCGCTTTCTGCCCTATCGCTTATCCGTGCTGTCCAACCGTATCAGCCGTATGATCGCCAAAGATTACGCTCAGCCCTTTGAGCTGAGTATCGCGCAGTGGCGGGTGATGGTGATCTTGGCCGAGCGCGGCGAAGCGTCGGCGACTCAGGTCGCTGATGCGGGACAACTTGATAAGGTTGCCGTGTCCCGTGCAGTGAAGGTATTGATTGAGCGCGGATTTTTGGTGCGGGCAGCCAGCCAGGAAGACGGTCGCATTGCGGTACTGAAACTGACGGCCTTGGGACGTGGTGTCTTTGAACGCGTGGCGCCCATGGCCATGCGGCGCGAACACGACCTGTTGGCCGCCTTGTCGCCAGGACAGCGGGCCGCATTGGACGAGATCATCGATGCGTTGGACGCACAAATGACGGAGCTGGAAGGCGTGGAGTAGGGGTTAATTGCCCGCTTCCATCACCTCTCTCATCAAATTGTCGCCACCGCCGCGGCCCGTGGCCACTTCCAAGCGCTCATCACGAATGCGCGGCGGGAACACATTGTTCTCAACGTTGGCGTCAGCTGTCAGATGGTCGGGATCAAACAGGACCGAAACCACAGGCTGATCGTGGATAAAGAGCTTTTCGATGGTGTCGCCGGTGCGCCGCCAAACATAGGCCGAGACGCTGGCCCGCTCGGTGGAGCCGTCCTCAAAAGTGAATTCAAGTGGCAATTCAGACGGGATGCCGCCCACATTGGTGAATGTCACCTGGTGGATGTACTTGCCCTCGTCTCTCGCGCGAAGCAGGGCCTCGCGACTATCGTTATCAAGGCCTTCTAGAAAGTCCTGGTGACGCTCCACTGCCGCCGGGGACACC
Organism: uncultured Caulobacterales bacterium; assembly: GCA_964636945.1. Taxonomy (GTDB): domain Bacteria; phylum Pseudomonadota; class Alphaproteobacteria; order Caulobacterales; family Maricaulaceae; genus CAZADA01. Next base: position 9,930 of record CAZWVH010000071.1, read on the forward strand.
GTATAGGCATCGTTGTCCGTATAGAAATCCTGCAGCTGCGGGCGCCGCTCGGCGCGCGGGACAATCCCCTCATCGGCGTTGCGCTCCTCAAAGGTGAGATAAAGCCTGTTTTCTCGCGCGGCCTCGCGTTCCAGCGGCTTTTCGACCTCAGGATCGCCAATGGAGATTCGGAAACGACGCACATCATCAATGGCGATGTCCACATGGTCTGTGGTGTAGAACCAGGCGCGCCAAAACCAGTCTAAATCTTCGCCCGCTTCGGTTTCCATGGCGCGGAAAAAGTCCGCAGGTTCGGCGCGCTTAAACATCCATGACCGCGCATAGGATTTGAACGCCCGGTCGAATGTTTCCCTGCCCAACACCAGTTCGCGCAGAACATGCAGGGCAGTGGTCGTCTTGACGTAAGAGTTTCCACGCGTGACGCCCGACATGTTGTCGGCCAATGTCATGAGCGGGCGGGTGTCGGCCTTAAATCGTGCGGCGATTCCGGCACGGTTGCGCGCGCTTTCGGGAAAGCCGTCCTCGAAAGTCATATTGGCAATCGATTCCAGATAGCTGTTCAAGCCCTCATCCATCCACATCCAGCGTCGCTCGGCGGAGTTGACGATCATTGGGAAATAGAAATGCCCGGTCTCGTGAATGATCAAACCGATCAGTCCGTATTTGGCGCCGGCTGAGTAGGTGCGTTCACCATCCACCATCTCGTTCTCAGGTCGCACGCCGTCAAAGCTGATCATTGGGTATTCCATACCCACGGTGCGCGGACCGTTCACCGCCTGGGCAGTGGGATAGGGGTAGGGGAACGTAAACGCCGAAAACACCTCGAGCGTATGTGCAATGGCCTCAGTGGCGTACTGGCCCCAAATTGGATTGCCTTCGTCGGGGTAGAACGACATGGCCAGAACGCGTTCGGGGGCGTCCATTCCCTCGGTCTCTTGGGCGACGCCCATGACGTCCCACATGAACGAAGGCGATGAGGCCCAAGCAAAGTCACGTACATTCTCGGCCTCAAATTCCCAAGTCTTGGTCTGGCGGCCGCGCGCCCTACGGTTTCTGTCGGCCTCGTCAGCGGTCACGACCAACACAGGTTCATCGGCTGCGCGCCCGTCTTCATAGCGATCGTATTGCTCTGAAGACAAAACACTGTCGGGATTGGCCAGCGCGCCGGTCGCCGCCACAATATGGTTGTCGGGAACGGTGATCGCGACGCGGTAGTCGCCAAATTCCAGCGTGAATTCCCCAGTGCCCAGGAACTGATCCACGTGCCAGCCTTGGTAGTCCGTGTACGCGGCCACTCGCGGGAACCATTGGGCCGCGCCAATGATCAACGTCCCATCGTCAAGTTCTTCCCAGCCAGATCGCGAGCCAATTGCTACGGTATCGAGCAGCGGGTGCGTCCATGCGATGGTCACTTCGGTATCATCGCCCGTTTCCAGGGGCTCGGCGAGTGACACGCGCATCAGCGTGCCGTTGATCGCGGTTTCCAATTCATCGCCATCACCCTCCGTCACCGAGGTGACCGTCATCCCATAGGAGTTATCGGCAAAGTCCTGTTGGCGGCGGAGTTGATGCATGGGCAGTTTGCCGTCGGACGTCATGCCCTGCCCGCGCCGAGTGAAGAAATCCGTCGTCTGGATGGATTGGAAATGCCCATCGTCAGCAAAGGAATTCTGATCCAGATGGACCCAGATATAGTCCAAGGTATGGGGTGAGTTGTTGGTGTAGCTGAGGGTCAACTCTCCATTGAGCACACGGTCTTGGGCGTCCAGGCTCACGGCGATGTCGTAGTCCGCGCGTTGCTGCCAATAATCGGGGCCTGGTTTGCCGGCGGCCGTACGATGCGCGTCCGGTGCTGGCCAAACATCTTCAAGCGGTGCGAATGGATCTTCATGTTGAGCCAGCGCGCCGGCAGCCAAAACCGATGCTGCACTCAAAGCGGCGCTCATCGATACACCCAGGGAATTGGCGAAGCGGCGCAACACAAATGGCATGGGGATCGTCCTCACTGATGACGGAGATGGATCGTGGATGGACCACCAGTCTTGGCCAATGCGCGGCAAGAACGCAATGACCTGCCTGCGATCTTTGGCTGGAGTTGAACTCACTTATTCGTCAGGACAGAGCCGGTGGCGCGCCGAAGTGAACGCCCGCTCGGCTCGCCCGATCACACGCGCGCTCACTAGGATCAGCATGAGGATATACAGCGCCACCACGCCGGTGCGCGTGGTCCAATCGGCCAGCGTTTCCTCGCCTAACGGAACCAGGGATGAAAGTTCTTTTGCGACAATGGCCAGCACATAGGTCAGCGCAAACCAGGCGCCGGTCCAAAGAAGGATGCGTTTGACGGCCCAGTCAATGGTGGCTTTGGTCGGATCAGATGACTGCGCAGCGCGTTTGCCAAGTCGCGGCAAGGACGAGGGAAATGACATGTCTCTTTCACTTTGGACCGGTGAATTGTGATGTTTGCCGACTTTGCCAAAAAGTCAATTGTCACACGCCAAGTCGGGATCGGCCAGCGGGGCTATCATTCCACATCCTTGCGCGCCTCAAGTTGGGCAATTGACCGCATGATGCGGTCGACAGGTCGGGTGTCACCGTACGCTTGGGTTGGAGGTCCAAAGCGCCGAGCAGACGGCGTGGGTGGGCGATCAGCCGGTGCGTGCTCATGAGCGGCGGGCTTGAACTGAGCCGCCTTAACGGCGTGGTTGGCGATCGTATGCAGCCTGCTGACCAGAGCGCGAAATTCCTGATCATGGTTGCATTGTGAGCCGCCCAACTTGTCAATGGCAGCCTGCATTGCATCCAGTTTGCCGGAAATTTGAGACAAGTCGGTCCGGTCGTCTGAATTATCATTCAAGGCTGCAATCACAGCGGCGGTGGATTGAGAATTGTGCGCCGTGATGTGTGCAACAATGTCCTCGCCTGTCCAATCAGTGTTCTCAGATGCACGGTCAATATTGTGGCGTTCCCGGTCAACCAGGCGATCAAGCTTGCCCACACTTTCGTGCAGGGCGTTCAGGTGCGCGTTGAGCTGATCGGTAATTGGCGGACTGGCCCTTTGCTCTTCCACTTGACCGATCAATTCTCCCGCCGCTGATTTCAGCTGTTCGGCCATCACCCGCGCATCGTAAAGCGAGGCGGTTAAGCCGCGTGACAAGAGTTCGTTCTGGCGCGCCGCCGCCGACAAGCCCTGCTCAACCGACTGCATGTGATCTTTAGCGGCTAGGTCAGCGCGCGCACGACTGCGGTGGGCAATCAACCGACCCACATCCCACGCGATGCGGCCGATGGCGTCGTGACGACGCCCGCCCCAGACTTCGGCGACCTCGCGGTTGCGCGTGGCGTGTGCAATCGCTTGCGCTAAGCGCTCTATGGGACGGCGAATGCAAAGCAGGTTAAGCGCCAAAACGGCGAAGCTCGCCAGGAAAAGGAGCCCCCCCATCCTGTTCGCCAGCGTATGAACGCGTTGAATTTCGTCAAGGACAACGGCGCTCTGAGCCTCGGTGACCAGGGCCTTGGCGGCGGAGTCAGACAGTTGACCTGCTGTCAAGAAACATAGCCCTGAGAACAAGAGGATGACCGCCGGAGCAGCAAGACTGGTAACAAACAGTGGCGGGATCCGGCGAATTGCAGCGCAGATTGCGTCTGCACCGTCGCTCAATGCTGTGCGAACGGTCCCAACGAGATTCCGTGGGGCGGGGGCGAGAACTTTGTGCATGGCTCAACATCCTTGTTGGGCCTGATCTGTGAATCAAATGGACGAACAAAGATTTAACTCGTTACCGAATTTTCGGATTTTTCGGTCGAGTCTTGGCCAAGGCTACGGTCAGGTTGCGATTGGGAAATCCTTGCTCGGCGCGCCTTCAGCCCGTGTTTGCGCATCAGGCCGCGAAATTGGTGGTATGTGAGACCCAATCGCCGCGCTGCACGACCTTGATGACCCTCCGATGCATGCAGGGCGCGCATAATGAGACGCGATTCAAATGCTGCGGTGGCGCGTTCAAAATCTTCGTCCTTAGGCTCGTGATCTTCAATCGAGCGTTCGGTGGCGGCGCGGTCAGTCAATGTCGACGCCTGAACTGCGGGCGATGAGAGTTGTGCGGAGGGCCGCCAAGGCGACTCAAAAGGATCAAGAACAATCTCGTCGATTAGCTCATCCGCGAGGGGATTGACCGCCAAGGCGCGATAGACCGCGCGCTCCACCACATTCTTCAGCTCGCGCACATTGCCCGGCCAG
>CAZWVH010000072.1:0-4367 GCA_964636945.1 uncultured Caulobacterales bacterium
CCGCGTTGACCGAGGACAAGCATCACACAGCCGTGCGGTCGCGGCCATGTTGATCGCGGCCGGAGGCGAGCATGATCTCCGAGCACAGATTCGACTGGCGCACGGACAGGCCGGCCTCGCGCTGGGGTTTGGCCAAAGCGCGGTTCACCGAATCAGAAAACACCAGATAGGGCTCGCCCGTTTGCAAACGCAATTCCAAGATTTTCTGCCACAGGCCGCGCGCGCGCACCGACTTGATCACCTCTTTGGATTTGGGCGACAGCAGATTGAAGTCGGCGTCCTCGCGCACCGCTTCCATGAATTCGTCGGTGATGTTGATGCCATGGTGCAGATTGAGCGAGCGGCGGTTGAAGTCGCCGGACGGTTTCCGAATTTCCAGAAATTCTTCGATCTCCGGGTGGTGCACGTCGATGTACACGGCCGCCGAGCCCCGGCGCAGAGAACCTTGGCTGATGGCCAGAGTGAGCGAGTCCATCACGCGGATGAACGGGATCACGCCTGAGGTCTTGCCGCTGCGGCCCACTTTCTCACCAATGCCGCGAACACCGCCCCAATAGGTGCCGATGCCGCCGCCATTGGCCGCGAGCCACACATTCTCGTTCCAGGTTGAGACAATGCCATCAAGCGAATCACTCACCGAGTTCAAGAAACACGAAATCGGCAGGCCGCGATCGGCCCCGCCATTAGATAAGACCGGAGTGGCGGGCATGAACCACAGCTTGGACATATAGTCATAGAGGCGCTGGGCGTGCTCGGCGTCATCAGCATAGGCGGTGGCCACGCGGGCGAACATGTCCTGATAGCTTTCGCCAGGCAGCAAATACCGGTCTTTCAATGTGGTCTTGCCAAAATCGGTCAACAGCGAATCACGGGACCGGTCGACGCGCACGCCGTCTTTCACGACACGCAGCTCGGCCTGCTTGGGTTTGCCGCGTGTGATCGGCTGTGACTGCGCCAAGGCCTGCGTTGCTGTTGTGTTCGCCGCCATGGGCCCCTCCTTTAAATGCTGCGCGCACCTTTCCTGTCCGCAGACAGGCACGCCCGCGCGCTGCGTTTGATCTGTTTGAAGCGCGACAACGCAATTCACGTTGACCGCAACATATAGTCGTCCGGGTGACTCGCGACGTCAACATATCGCGGTTCAGTGGGGTCGCTTTTTGGTTAATGAATGGTGAATAAGGTGTGGACCGTGTTAAAACTCGTTAACCATTTTTGTCACACCAGCCCCATTTCGCGATTGGCGAAAAAAAGAATCAACAGGCAGATAATTTCGTCAGCGTAACGACCGGTCCATGCGCAAATCGACCCACATGCAGTGCGGACGCTGGCGAGATCGCGCGCAAGGCAGTATCGAACTGTTCACAGACCACGGCGTCAGATGTGAAAGGGATGGTTTGGAACCTTCAGCAGAAAACTTGGACCCCGGCGCGGACCTTTATACCGAGGACGACGCCCCGACCCGCATCATGATCGTCACGGACGCCTGGGAGCCGCAGATGAATGGCGTGGTGCGCACCCTCACGCGCGTCGTGAATGAATGCCGCGACATGGGCAAAGAGGTGGATGTCATCAATCCCAGCGATGGATTTCAAACCATGCCGCTGCCCACTTATCCTGAGATCAAGCTATCCATGTTTCCGCGTAAGGAAGTGGAGCGTCGCTTTCGCGCCTTCGAGCCCGAAGCCATCCATATCGCCACGGAAGGCCCTCTGGGCTGGACGGCGCGCGCCATCTGCCAGCGCTGGAAGCTTCCGTTTACGACGAGCTATCACACGCGCTTTCCCGAGTATGTCAGTGCTCGTGTGCCCTTCCTGCCCTTAGAGGCCGGCTATTGGTATATGCGCCAGTTCCACAATGCCGGCGGCCGGCTCATGGTGGCAACGCCGTCCATGCGTGATGATTTGGCTGAGCGCGGCTTTAAAAACATCATTCCTTGGGCGCGCGGCGTGGATACCGACGTGTTCCATCCCCGTTATCGCGACGAACAGAACGGGGTTTATGCGGGCATTGAGCGCCCCATCTTCACGAACGTAGGCCGCCTTGCGGTGGAGAAAAATCTCGCCGCGTTTTTGGATTTGGATCTGCCGGGCACCAAGGTGCTGGTGGGCGAAGGCCCGCAGCGCGCTGAGCTGGAAAAGCGTTACCCCAACGTGGTGTTCACTGGCCCTCAGTTTGGCGAGGATCTCTCGCGCCACTTTGCGGACGCCGATGTCTTTGTGTTTCCGAGCCTGACTGACACGTTTGGCTTGGTGAATTTGGAGGCCATGGCCTGCGGCACGCCCGTGGCGGCCTTCCCCGCGCCCGGCCCGCGCGACATTATTCCTGGCTCCGGCGCGGGCGTGGTGTCTGAGGACCTACGCCAAGCATGTCTGGAATGCTTGGAGATTGATCGCGAGACTGCGCGCAATCACGCGGAAAAGTATTCATGGCGCCGGTGCGCGGAAGAGTTTGTGCGCAATCTCAAGCCACAGCCCAAACCCGATCGCAGGCGGTTTTGGCGCCGCCTGCGTCGCAAAGGCCGTTAGGACGGAGCAGTTCGGACTGAGCCAAGCGATTGGCCAAACCCGCCCTAATTGGCCTCTTGCGAGACTTCCATGGTTTGGAGCTCACTCACGGTTTCAGCCACTTGCAAGCGGCGATCAGCCGGCAAGGGGATCAGACCCTTATCGGACAAATACCCAAACTCGCCAGCAGCAGCTTCGGACACGAATTCGAGCGCATATTCGTGCAAGCCCGGAATCGTCACCATGTGATCGCGTTTCACGTAAAAGAAGATGGAGCGCGACACGCCATACTCGCCGGATGCAATGTTTTCAAAAGTGGGTTCAATGCCGTCAATGGGCGAACCTTTGATGCGATCGGAGTTTTGATCCAGGAAGGAATATCCCGCCACGCCCAGGGCTGTCGGTGTACGTTCCAGGGTATTGACGATGGCGTTGTCGTTTTCGCCCGCATCAATCCAACCGCCATCTTCGCGCAGTCGGTGAGCCACCTGCTGAAAGGCGTCGCCGTCTTGAGCGCTCAGCTCATCGAGGCACAAGTAGGATTTGGCGCCCGCTTCCATGGCGATTTCCACGAACGCATCGCGCGTGCCGGACGTGGGCGGTGGGCCGAAGACCTCAATCGACACTTGGGGCAGGTCGGCGTCGATATCACTCCAGAGCATATAAGGATTGTCGATCAATGTGCAGTCGTCGTCGCTCACCGGGACACGCGCCGCCAGCGCTTGGAACACATGCCGCGTGGTCAGATTGTAGTCAGGAGCGTCTTTCGCGTTGGCGATCACAATGCCGTCAAAGCCGACAGGCACTTCGATAATCTCGTCAACGCCGTTGCGGAGGCACAGGTCGATCTCGCTTTGTTTGATCCGTCGGGATGCGTTGGATACATCCGGCGTATCTGGGCCAACCCCTTCGCAAAACAACGCAAAGCCACCGCCGGTGCCGGTTGACTCAACAATGGGCGCGGGAAAGTCGGTCTTCGCGCCGAACTGCTCGGAAACCGCTTGGGAAAACGGAAACACTGTCGAAGAACCGACAACGCGAATTTGATCGCGCGCTGATGCCGCCCCGCCCAAGACTAACGACGCCGCACCAATGGCGGCCAAATATCGAGTAACCATGTTTTGCATCCACCCTTGCTCCGTTCGCGAGCGTCTTCGCATGCCTTGCCCGATTTTTAAACACACCGGGTCACACAAACCGTATGCAATGCTGATGCAGGCTCCGGCGTGACGACCTACCCCTCTGTGTTATATGGTTTATATGAACATAGTGCAGGCGATATGGACCAAATGGGGAGCCCATCATGACCCTTTCTCGACGCTCAGCCCTTTTCGGCGCGGCTTCATTGCCGATGACCGGCCTTGCGCTGAACGCCTCAGCACAGGATCAACTGACGACGCAACGACAAGCCGCGGCGATGATGGCCAATCGCGAATTGGTGACCGAGCTGCGCCCCGGTCAATTTGCCTGGCACCCGGAAATTCAACCAGTGGGACCTGTGGCGATTGTGGTGTCAATTCCCGAACAGTTGCTCCACGTCTATCGCAACGGCGTCAGGATCGCTGTTTCCACGTGCTCCACTGGCAAAGCGGGACATGAAACGCCCTATGGCACATTCTTAATCTTGCAAAAACACGCCGATCATCATTCGAATATCTACAACAATGCGCCCATGCCCAATATGCAGCGGCTGACCTGGTCGGGTATCGCCCTGCATGCTGGAAATTTACCTGGTTATCCGGCTTCACATGGATGCATTCGATTGCCGTTGGAATTTTCCGAAAATCTCTTTGGCGTCACCCACATGGGCACGCCCGTGATTGTGTCTGGGGCTCATACGGACCCGTGGCAGCTCACCCATCC
>CAZWVH010000072.1:4467-14097 GCA_964636945.1 uncultured Caulobacterales bacterium
CAGCACTCTCACCCCGGCATGGTGATGGTGGTCACCGACGCGTCCATGGGGCCGATGACCCGCACCAACCGGGACTTTGTGATTATGTCATAGCGGCTTGCGCGTTTTAGGCGTTCCCGGGACCAATCACGTAAAAGAACGCGCCATGCTTGATGGTGGAGATCAGGCGTTCAGCGTGCCTGCGTTCGACAGCTGGACACCCCCAGCTGCGGCCCAATTTTCGCCCTGGCGCCACATAATCAGCGCCATGCATGACAATCGCACGCTCGAGCGCTTTGTGATTTGTGCGCTCAAGGCCGTGAAGGCGCAGCGATAGGCCATGTTTGCCATAATAGGTCTGACCGGTGACATAGGCGCCAAGTGACGTCATGCGCGACCCGGGAATATTGGAAAACTGCTCGGCATACTGGTCATGGTTGGTGTCAGACCCAGCGCCGTGGGCGACCAGGAATGTTTCAACTGTGCCCGCTTCCGTATCGACCAGGAAGAAGCGCTCGTCCGAAGATGGTTTGTGATAGTCAATAATGACGACCCAGCGCCAATTGTCGACGTCCCCGGCGTGCTGATCGCGAGAGTCCAGGGCTTCATCCAGCAGCTGAGGACTGAGATGCGCGCTTTCGAGCGCTGCGGTCTCGACCGGTAGCTGATGTGTGTTTTCCAGGCCAAATGCGGCCGAATTCAGTGCAGCTGTGGCGGCGAATGCAGCCAAGGCTGAACGGGCACCTGTGAAAATCTTTGCAATACGCACGATGAACTCCTACCCATATGTTACCGTTTACATATAGGAGCCGATGCAAGCGGGCGCAAATTGTAGTGGTGCGCCGATGGCTGCTTCCCACATATTGATCCATTGCTCGGCCTGTGACAATCGCTCGGTCCGCACGCGTCTTGGTTTGATCATGGAGCTGCAATTCTTTCGTTGACCGCAGCGCACACAGGCCGTATGCGAAGCGGCTTTTCGCAACTGGATCGGAACCTAGCAGAACGCTATGACTCACCGGGATTTTGGCGCCCTGGCGGACGCCCCACTTCTCCTTGCTTATCCCGATCGGCTCGCGGCCGATGCGACCGCGTTCACGTCTGAGTTTGCAGGACACACCTGTTACGCCGTGAAGGCCAATCCCGCCGACTGGGTATTGCGCACGCTTTATGCTGCGGGTGTGCGGCATTTTGACGTCGCCAGCATTGCCGAGGCGCAGTTGGTGTCCGAGCATTGCCCCGCAGCGCAGATCGTTTTCATGCATCCGGTGAAGTCACGCCGGTCCATCGCTTTGGCCCATTGCGAGTTTGGCTGTCGCGTATTTGCGTTCGATCACGCCGATGAACTGACCAAAATCGCCGAGGAGACCGGTTTTGATCCTGATGTGACCGTGGTGGTCCGCCTTAGTGTTTCAAACGATGCATCGTTGGTGCCGCTGAATGGCAAGTTTGGCGTCGACGCCGCCGAGGGTGCGCGATTGCTCAATTGCGCTCGTGATTTGGGTTTGCGCACGGGCGCGACCTTTCATGTGGGCAGCCAGTGTCTTGATCCTAACGCCTATCGCACCGCCATCCAGTATGTGGACCGCATGGCCGAACAGCTTAGCGCGCCGCTGGCCTTATTGGATGTGGGCGGCGGCTTTCCCGTCGCCTATGACGCCCCGCTTCCCGCGGAGATGAGCCAATATATCGTCGCGATCCATGCCGCCGTGGCCGACTCTGAGCATCTGACCAAGATCGAGCTGTGGGCCGAACCGGGCCGCGCGCTGGTCGCCCGGTCTGCAGATTTGGTGGTGAATGTGGATCTGCGTCGCGACAATGCGCTCTACATTAATGATGGGGCATTCGGCGCGCTCTATGACGCCGCCTATCTGAATTGGCGCTTTCCGTTTCGCATGACCCGCGAGTCCACGGCCCCGCTTGCGCCATTTCGTCTCTATGGTCCCACATGCGAAAGCGCGGACGTGCTTGAAGGGCCATTTTTGCTGCCCAGTGACATTGGCGAAGGCGACAGAATCCAGTTTTCCATGATGGGCGCATATGGGGAGACTATGGCGAGCCGCTTTAATGGCTTTGGCGAGTATCGCCGCATGTTTGTCTCAGCCGCATCAGACCAAATTGCTCTCGATCAGACGCGCGCGGTTGCTTAATTTTGTCCTGTTTGCCTCCCGTCACTTTTCATAAAGTCAAGTCTTGACTTTGCGTAAAGTGAATTTGGCTGAGATGGAAACTCCTGGTAAACTCTTACGTTATAAAACAGTCTTGGCTGACTGAAGGAGTAAGAGCACCATGGTGAAGGCAAAGGAACCATTCAGCACGAGCGATGCATTTTCCGATGTATATCTCGCGGCTTCGAGCGCATTTGCCGATTGGCTGGACTATAGCCTTCGCCTCGCCAATTCCGGGCCGGACATGCTGACCTCCATGAAGCTCAATGACTCAAAACCGAACGGACTTTACGCGTTCGACCCAAGCCAACTTGCCATGAGCATGATGAGCGCCACGGTGGACACACAACGCGCCTTTGTTCGCGCCGCCTTTGAGTCCATGCGCGTGGGTGCGGCGATGCGCTCGATGAATTTTGTGCCGGGTCCCTTCGGTCTCACCGGCTTTTTTGCGGCGACGTCTCCAGCTGATGCAGCCCCGACCCAATCACCGCCGCCCGCTCCCAAACCAAAGCCGGCCTCCGCCAAGGCAAAGCCAAAAGCCGCTGCCGCGCCGACGGCCGAAACAAAGCCCAACACGGCGCCTGCCGCCCCAAAGAAACGCAAATCGTCCAGCTCTGCCATGGACGATCTCACCAGAATTAAGGGCATCGGGCCGAAACTCTCGCAATCGCTGCGCGATATGGGAATCAGGACGTTTGCGCAAATCGCAGACCTGACACCTGAAGAGATTGACTCCATCAATGCGCGCCTGCGATTCAAGGGCCGAGTTGAACGGGAACAGTGGATTGAACAGGCCCGGTCATTGTTGAGTTAATCGCCCGGCGAGCACAGGCCGCACATGCGCTGGCGGCCAGCCCCGCTTGGAGTATTGCGGACGAATTGCGTGTCAAACACCACACCTCCACGCGTCAGCGTCATTGTCACCACCTATAACTGGCCGAGCGCACTTGATCTGGTGCTGGATTCGTTGTCCGGCCAGACATTCTCTGACTTTGAAGTCGTGGTCGCCGATGATGGCTCTGGTGCCGAAACACGTACCGTAATTGACGATTGGCAATCTCGATTTCCTGTCCCGCTCAAACATGTCTGGCAGGAAGACGACGGGTTTCGCGCCGCCCGGGCGCGCAATCTCGCTGTTCGCGAAGCCGCCGGTGACTATGTGGTGTTCTTGGACGGCGATTGCCTGGTGTTGCCCACATTCCTCGCCAACCATTTGCGCTACGCCAGCACCGATTGGTTCACGGTCGGGCGACGGTGTTTCATGCGCAAGGGACCCAGCAAGCTCATCGAAGCCCATCGTTGGCGCGTGCATGCATGGCCGCGAGCGGTGCTCGTCACAGCGGCGCTGTTTGGCGGTTCGAACCGGCCCTTCCAGCTCATTTCACTGCCCGTGTCGCATGATCGACGACGCAATCGCCCAAAAGAATGGAATAAAGCACAAACCTGTAACCTCGGCGTTTGGCGCGAGGACGTCCTTGACGTGGGGGGATTTGACGAGGGCTATGGCGCTTACGGCTTGGAAGATACCGACTTTGTCATCCGCCTGATCCGCTCAGGTCGTCAACGCATCACGCTTGAGCATGCTGATCCCGTTCTGCATCTGTGGCATCAGCGCAAGAAAACCGCGTCCGATAATCGCGATCGCCTAGCGGCCATGGAGTCCTCGCATCGGATCACCCCGGAACAGTCGATCCTACTGCCCGGCAATGCGCCAGTTGCTGAGCCATCAGCGCTTTAGAACGGCCTCGAAAAGACTGACGCGAGAAGACAGACGCGAGAAGACAGACGCGAGCGTCGCCTTATTCGTCGTCGCTTGCCTCAGCTGGTGATCCGGCATCATCGGCGGCGCAATCAACGCCCTGCTCCACTGGACCATCGAGCAACTTGATCATCTCTACTTCAAAATTCAGCAATTGATTGGGCCCGATCGCATCGCCAGCGCCCGCATCGCTGTATCCTAGCTTTGGATGGATAAACAGCTGCCACTTGTCGCCAGGTGTCATGATTTTGAGCGCTTCAACCCAACCAGGGATCAAGCGGTTCGAGGGGAACGCCGCCGCTAGCTCTCGCGCATAGGACGAATCAAACTCCTCGCCGTTCAACAGCTCGCCGCGATAGTGCACGCAGACATACTGGCCATTTTCTGGATGAGGACCATCTTCGGGACCCTCTTCCAAAATCCGATATTGCAGGCCGGAGTCGGTCTCGATCACGCCCTCGCGTTCCCGATTTTCCGCCAAGAATGCTTCCGCTTCGGCCAACGCGGTGCGCTTGAGTTCCAAATAGTCGGGGTCAGCGCAATCTTGGCCGGGAATGGCGTTGCGCGAGCGGACGTCAAACAGCTCCACATCAAATTGCAACACCGCATTGGGTCCAATGAGTTCACCGGAGCCAAACTCGCCATAGCCCAGCTCAGGAGGGACGGTCAGCTGCCATACGTCGCCCGGCCGCATGAGTTGCAACGCCTCTGTCCATCCGGGGATCACGTTCTCAACGCCGAATGTGATGGCGCTGCCGCGCTGGTAGGACGAATCAAATTCGGTTCCATTAGGCAAAGCGCCGCGGTAGTGCACACAAACAAAATCCGTGAGCTCAGGCATGGGTCCTTCTTCCGGACCGCTCTCAGTGATTTGGTACTGAAGCCCGCTTTCGGTTGTGATCACACCGTCCCGTGAGGCGTTCTGCGCGAGAAACTGCTCGGCCTGCGCCAAGGCGTCCGCCTTCCTTTGGGTATAATCTGGGAACGCGTCGTCGGCGCAATTGGTCCAGTCCGGCAGTGGGCCCGCAAGCGTTTCGGGATTGAATGTGTTCAAAAGCTCAACATCAAAGATCAGTGTGGCGTTGGGCCCGATCCGAGGCGGAACGCCGGCTTCGCCATAACCCAGGCCAGGTGGAACCACGAGCTCCAACTCATCGCCCGGCCGCATCAGCTGAAGCCCTTCGCGCCAACCTGGGATCAATTGATCCACCGGGAGAATTGTGGGCTCTCCGCGCTCATAGCTGGAATCAAATTCGGTGCCGTCTTGGAGGGCCCCCCGATAATGCACGCACACCAAATCGCTTTCCGACACGGTCTCACCCGCGCTATCGCCCGAGCGCACATAGCGATATTTCAAACCAGATCCGGTGGATGTGAATTCCGATTGTTCCTCAGTCGTCGATGGATCCGGCGATGTGGAGGTGGACACCGGTTCAGACGATTCATTTCCACACGCGCTCACCGCCGCCGCCAAAGCCAGACCGGCGCAAAGTCTCAAGAGCTCCGCCATAGCCACATTCCCATGATTGAGTTCACTGGAGTTCCGCAGTGCAATATAATCTGGTTGAGACGCTAACGCGACCGAGCGCGAATTGCGACCCTAGAATGCGGATCAATGCAGCCTGATTACCGTGATTCCAGTACCCGACTGCGCGGGAAGCCCGCCGCCTGCAAGCGTTCGACCACAGCTGCGGTGACCGACTCGTCACTGGTTTCAATGATGAAATCAATGATGGTTCCTTTAGCCGGCGCATCCAAAGCGAGGCGGTCATGAATGACATCCATCACATTGGCGCCGCTGGCTTGCATGATCATGGCAATCTTGGCGAGCCGGCCCGGCCGATCTGAACACTCCACCCGAATCCGGGCCCTCCGGTGCGCGCGCGCGAGATGACGGGCCAACACCTGGCCAAACAGGCGCGCGTCAATATTGCCGCCACACACCATTAGCCCCACGGATCGATCACGGAAGAAGTCTGGGTTTTCAAGCATGGCCGCCAGACCCAGCGCTCCGGCCCCCTCCACCACCAGTTTCTCGACCATGGCAAATTTCACGATGGCTTCTTCGATGGACGATTCGGACACGTCCACCATGTCCTGAGCCGATATGTGCTGCTTCACGATGGCGGCTGTAAGCCCCCCCGCCGTCTTTACCGCCACGCCTTCAGCTATGGTGTCGCCGCCCAGCAGCACCGGCGCTTCACCGGTGACCGCACGCGCCATCGAGGGATACATGGTCGGCTCAACCGCGATGACTATGGGTTTGCGGCCGTCGCCCCGCCCCTCGCGGGCCAACAAGCACCCGGCGATCAATCCGCCTCCGCCAACTGGGACAGCGACCACATCCAAGTCCGGGGCGTCCTCAAGCATTTCTTTCAGCGCAACCCCTTGGCCGGCGATCACATTGGCGTCGTCAAAGGCATGGACAAAGGTGCGCCCCTCGTCTTCTCCGATCCGGCTCGCCTCCTCCAAAGCGTCGTCAAACAATTCACCATGCAGCACGACCTTCGCGCCCAATGCCCGCGCGCCGTCGATCTTCACCTGGGGGGTGGGCTTTGGCATCACCACAACGGGCGAGATCCCCAAGCGCTTGGCGTGATAAGCAAGCGCCTGCGCATGATTGCCGGCGGAAGCCGTAATCACGCCCGCCTTTTTTTGTTTTGGCGTCATACACAAGAGGGCATTGAGCGCGCCTCGCTCCTTAAAGGACGCCGTGTGCAACTCGGTATCGATTTTGAGGAATACGTCCTTCGCGCCGGTCAGCGCCGCCAATCGAGGCGAGCGTCGCGTCTGGGTGCGCACCAAATTCTTGCCAATGCGCTTGCTCGCCGCCTCCACGTCAGCACCCGTTGGCAATGTTGGATCTTCAACGTCTTGGTCTTTCGCCTGTGCGACGGGCATGGTGCGCTATCTCCCTGCTTGGGGCGAGGAGCCCTCATTATGATTGATCGTCTGCAGTGTAGCCCAATCGCGCGCGGCTTTCTTCCTCGTTGAAGACAAGCGCGCGGCGTTATCTGGCGCGTTATTCCAAAATAGGTCTTGATGTGTTCCAGGAACCGAGCATCCGCGCGGCGTATTGCGACCGCTAATACGCCGTCGAGACGCCCCTTTGGCCGCGATCAACCATCCACGCGGGACATGATCAGCGACCCGTTGGTGCCGCCAAAGCCGAAGGAATTGGACATCACCGTTTCGATTCCAGCACTTGCGCGCGTTTCTGTGACAACATTGATGCCGTCAATCTCTGGGTCGATCTCGTCAATATTGATGGAGGGCGCGATGAAATCGTCCTGCATCATCAACAGGCAATAGATGGCCTCTTGCGCGCCCGCGCCGCCAAGTGAATGGCCGGTCATGGATTTGGTGGCCGAGATGGCCGGTTGATTGGACCCATCTCCGAACACCTCGCGAATCGCTTCGACTTCGCGAATGTCGCCCACTGGCGTCGATGTGGCGTGCGGATTGATGTAACTGATCGGCCGACCGCTCGCCATCTCCATGGCGTGGCGCATGGAGCGCACGGCCCCTTCACCTGACGGTTGGACCATGTCGTAGCCGTCGGAGGTGGCGCCGTATCCGGTCACTTCAGCATAGATTTTGGCGCCGCGGGCTTTAGCCCGATCGAGATCTTCAAGCACAACCACGCCCGCCCCGCCGGCGATCACAAACCCGTCGCGGTTTTTGTCAAACGCGCGGCTGGCGCGACCGGGCGTGTCGTTATAGTTGGACGACATGGCGTTCATGGCGTCGAACAATACCGACAACGTCCAGTCCAATTCCTCGCCGCCGCCGGCGAACACGATATCTTGGCGGTCTGCCTTGATCGCTTCGGCCGCCTCGCCAATGCAGTGCAGCGACGTGGTGCATGCTGAGGAGATGGAGAAATTCAGCCCCAGAATTTTGAAGTGCGTCGATAAAGTTGCCGACGCGGTCGAACTCATCGCCTTGGGCACCGCAAACGGCCCCACGCGCTTGGGTCCCTTCTCGCGCGTCACATCAGCGGCGGCAACGATGGCGCGCGTGGACGGTCCGCCGGTTCCGATGATCAATCCAGTGCGTTCGTGCGAGACTTCACTTGGCTCTAAGCCCGCGTCAGCAATGGCTTGGTCCATGGCCACACAACACCAGGCCGCGCCATCGCCCATGAAGCGATAGGCGCGCTTGTCCACCAGGGCGGATGCATCCAAATTGGGATTGCCGGAAACCCGGCTACGAAATCCGCGCTCTTCCTGTTCAGCTGAATGCGTGACGCCAGACCGGCCCGCTTTCAGGGCGGCGGTCACATCTTGGGCGGAATTGCCAATACACGAAACAATGCCTAGGCCAGTGACGGCAACACGCCGCATCAATCTGCCCCCTTCAAACTCGTATCGAGCTCTTCAGCCTGAAACAAACCCACTTTCAGGTCTTTAGCCCGATAAATTGGTGCGTCGTCAACCAGCATCACACCGTCGGAATACCCCAAGACAGGCGGGCGCAAGCGGGCGCGGCGAATGTCGATCTCATAGCGCACCAATTTCGCAGTGGGGCGCACCTGGCCGCCAAATTTAACTTCTTTGACGCCCAGAGCGCGGCCGCGACCCGGCGCACCGGCCCAACCGAGGAAAAATCCTGTGAGCTGCCACATGGCGTCCAAGCCAAGGCAGCCGGGCATGACCGGATCGCCCTCAAAATGGCAGGGGAAAAACCAATGATCAGGCTTGATGTCGAGCTCAGCGACAATGCGTCCTTTGCCGTAGGCGCCGCCATCAAGCTGAGCCTCGACAATGCGGTCGAACATCAACATGGGAGGAAGCGGCAATTGCGCGTTGCCAGGTCCAAACATCTGGGCGTGGCCGCACGAGATGAGGTCGTCTTTGTCGAAGCGATGTTTTACGTCTGTCATGGAAGGAGCGGCCTGCGTCTTTGCCATCAAAAAGAAACACACACACTTGACCGAGCTGGCGCAACGGTCAACGCGTCGCGGTAGCATGTCTGTATGCCAATGCTCAAGATCAAGTGGTGCGTGGGCTGTGCGTTGAGCCAGTGAATGCGCAGGCGCGCGTCATCCGCTTCTTGGGCGTTCAGCCGCGAATGCGTGATTCCACCGATGCCAATGGGGTCTGGCGTTCGCCTCCCCAAGCGGATGACGACACGATCCAGGCTGCACCCTTCACCTGGGGGTGGCGCACCTTGCACATGCCGTTTTCGCAATAATCCACAGCAAGAATGACGCCGGGTTCGGCTCGTCCGACCACATCACTGGTGACATCGGATCGTTTGTAGAGGCCCTCAGGTTCGTTGTGCGCATTGCGCACAATGGCAGTGCGTTCCGGCGAAAGCTGGCTCTTGTGTATCCAGGACTCCACCCCATCGGGATCCCGAACGCGCCGCCATTCTTCGGTTTCCATAATGATTTCCACCGGCATGCCGGCTTTAACATACTGGAACGCCACCGGGTGTTCGCGGGTTGGCCCCACGCGCGCATTGACCAAGTCAAATTTGAGGCTTTCAAACCGCGGAACCGGCTGGCCTGAATGTCTCGATTCTTGATCCGCGCTCGCTGAGTGCACCAGCGCGAGTGACCACGTAGTGATCAGGATCCACAGACGCATGGCGCTTCTCCCTTTATGCGCTCGACGACGCAAGGGTGCCCGCGTAAGCGTAAACGACACGTTAAGTTGGCCTCTGCGGCGAAGCACCCTAGAGATTCGCTTAAAAAGGCAGGTTGTATATGGCGCGAAA
>CAZWVH010000073.1:0-13372 GCA_964636945.1 uncultured Caulobacterales bacterium
AGCGCGAGCAGCAACATGCCGGAGGCAAACCGCATGGCCTGGCTGATCAGCCACCACACGAAATTCTCCTCACGATCGACGCCAATATCCACGCGCGCCTCGCCCTCCTCAAGGTATTGCTCGGTGGCCGAGGGTTGAATCAGCTGATCGCTCATCAGCATGGACACGCCCAGCAACACCACGATCACGCCAGCCAGCGTGATCACGCTGCGGCCCAGAATGCGGGTGAGTTTGTCCGCCGTCATGGCTGTGCTTCACTCCAAAGTTCCGTAGGGCGGGTCAAGCGGCGCATGGCGACGCGGACCCGCCAATGTCGCGCCCAGCCAACTGCTCTTACGGCGGGTCGAGCCGAACACGTTCGACCCTGATCCGCCGGACATTCTCTCGGACTGATATACATCACATCGCCCACCATTTGTCGGGTTGCGCGGTAAAATTGGCCGCATCTTCCAAGGCTGCGGCGAGCGAAAACATGCGAAACTCGTCCAGCGCCGGGGACACAAGCTGCAAACCCAAAGGCAGCCCCTCATCATTCAATCCGGCCGGAACTGACAAGCTGGGTAAGCCCGCCAAATTGGCGGTCACGGTCATCACGTCGTTGAGATACATCGACACCGGATCGTCCGACTTTTCACCCAGAGCAAACGCCGCGCCGGGCGTTGATGGGGTCAGGATCGCGTCACATTGTGAGAACGCGGCGTCGAAATCATCGCGGATTCTGCGCCGGACCTTTTGCGCACGCAGATAGTACGCGTCGTAATACCCCGCCGAGAGCACATGGGTGCCGATCAAAATCCGCCGCTGGACCTCTGGGCCAAATCCTTCGGCGCGGGTTTGCTCATAGGTTTCCAGCAAATCATCGCCGTCCACGCGCGCGCCATAGCGCATGCCGTCATAGCGCGCGAGGTTGGAGGACGCCTCGGCAGGCGCAATGATGTAATAGGCCGGCAGCGCGTATTGTGTATGCGGCAGCGACACGTCCACCAGCTCACAGCCCGCTTCCCTGAGCCAGGCTGCGCCTTGATCCCACAAGGCGTCGATGTCAGCTGGCACGCCGTCAATGCGGTATTCCTTAGGAATGCCGATCTTCAACCCCTTCACCGATTGACCGATGGCCTCAGCGTAATCGGGAATATCCACCTTGAGCGAGGTGGAGTCCTTGGGATCATGGCCCGCCATGGCGGAGAGCATAATGGCGCAGTCCTTGACTGTGCGGCCCATGGGGCCGGCCTGGTCGAGCGATGAGGCAAACGCGATAATTCCCCAGCGCGAACAGAGCCCGTAAGTGGGTTTGACGCCGACAATACCCGTGAACGCAGCTGGCTGGCGAATGGAGCCGCCTGTGTCTGTACCGGTCGCGCCCAACGCCAAGCGTGCAGACACCGCCGCGGCCGAGCCGCCCGACGACCCGCCCGGGGTTAAGTCCTGGTTTGAGGAGCGCTTGCGCCACGGGCTAATCACCGGGCCACAGGCAGCGGTTTCGTTAGACGAGCCCATGGCGAACTCGTCCATACTGGTCTTGCCCAGAAAGATCGCGCCGTCTTTCTTCAGCTTGGCTGTCACCGTGCTTTCATAAGGCGGGGTGAAATCGCCCAAAATGCTTGAGCAGGCCGTGCTCGACACGCCTTCCACGCAAAACAAATCCTTGATCGCCAGCGGTACGCCCTCCAGCCGGGGCGGCGCGGACTTGCGTTTGGCGCGTTTGGCGTCTGACGCTTTGGCCGCGGCCAAGGCCATCTCCGAAGTTTTGACCTTAAAGGCATTGAGGGCATCGGCGGCCTCAATGGCGTCGATGTGAGCCTGAGTGAGTTCGCGTGAAGAAATCTCCTTGATTGAGAGCTTTTCCACGGCGTCGGCGAGACTGAGGGCGGTGAGATCGGTCATGGGCGCGTTGTGTATGAGCTTCGCGGGGCGCTGTCACGCCCTCACTTGGCAATTGCGGCATCGAAATACAGGCGCAGGTGCGCTATAACCGCGACAGACAAACGCGGCCAGCGAAAGCAGGACGCTGTGCGGGCCAGAAGTGGAGATGCAAATGCGCGTTCTTGGTATTGGACTGTGTGCGTTGATCGTCGGGCTGAGTGGTTGTGCGACGCCAGAAGAGCGCGCTGCGCAACGGGCTGAGGCTGAAGCCAAGGAAGCTGCGGAGATCGCGGTCCGGCAAGGCGAACGCGTCAACCGCATTTGTTTTAATCGCAGTGTGAACGGTTGGCGGGAGTTTGGACGCAAGTCCCTACTGCTGCGCCGCGGGGTCAATGAATGGTACAAGTTGGATCTCGCCGGCACGTGCGATCCCGAATGGGCGTTCAACGCGATCGGCGTGCGCACCTTCCCGGGTTCCAGCTGTATCAGCCGGGGCGATGATATCGTCACACGCGACGCCGGATTTACAGGGACATGCAAGATCATGGCGATCTACGAATGGGATGAAGAGGCGGAATTTAGCTGGGCCCCAGAGGAATAATCCCAACACGCGAGCACGATCTGCACGAACCGACAACGGTTAGTATGTAATTTCATCAGCGTGACGCAGGGCGACGCGGTGGGATTTTTCCCAACGTTGGATTTTTCTGATCACTTCGACGTACTCCAACCGCCGGGCAACCGTGAGTGGATGAAATCCGGCCTCGCGTTCTATTGTCTCCATCAAGCGATTGTTGGCCGGCAACGCTGTGAACAAAACCGTACGCCAGGCCGCATAACAATGCCGCCGCTTTTCAATGAGCTGATCAAACGCCTTGAGCGCCCCCAGGCTCATGGTGTCGATCGTGTACAACATCAGTTCTATATTGCCCTTCAAATTGGCGCGTACCGTTTCTGACTGCGGGTCCTGTTGGGCCAATTCGAAATACTTGGTCAAACTGATTTTCTGTTCTTTGAGACTTTTGAGAAATGTATAAAAATCCGTAACATAATCCACGGTTGAGGAATGCAAGAAACCCAATTCGTGGAGGATGGTTTTGAAGACGTCTGAATAGTCCTCTTCAAGCAGGAACCCGCTTGGGGATTCGTACGGCAAAGCGGAACCTTGGTCCAGTTTGGCGACTGATTTATGCGCCTCAGAGGGGTCAATCGCGTCATCACTGAGCGCCTTATGGATGCTGGCCAAGCCATCGGCGAGCCCGACAATACCCATCAACCGAACAACGGTAACCATCTCTGAACTGATCAAATCGACGGCGGCAAAGCGGCGCTTGCCCAGCTGATAGATCCGGGCGGCGATGGCGATTGAGCTGCCAAGAATCGCGAGCAACACTTCGTTGTAGTACTTGAAGCGCTCATTGTCGGATGACGAATTGGTGTCAGGCAAAAAGTCAAGCTCCAACCGACCCGATAAATATTCATTCCATAAGATTAAGCACAAAAACAGGATCAGGATCAAAGACGCGACCAGTAAGTCGCGTGTATGTGACGACAAAACGCCACGAAACATCGAATAATTTCGAAATACCTTCTCGAGCGGATCTTTGTACAGGCTGATCTTGATCCACTTCGGGATCGGTCCGTCCGTCATCCTCCACCCCCACCATGTTCACCAGCATCCAACAAAGACGGTAAAATGGGAGTGCCAAATTTCCTAGCGATTTCGGCGAGCCGGGCGGAGAAAGCGGGGACCTGGCTTTAAAACCTATTCCACCGATTTTGGTACGACGAAAAAGCCTTCCTCGGCGCGGGGGGCGTTGGTGAGCACTTTGTCGCGAATATTCCCGTCGGTGACATTGTCCTTGCGCATGGGCAGCTTGACGTCCACGGCAGACGCCATGGGCTCGACACCTTCAAGATCGACCTCGTTGAGCTGTTCGATCCAAGCGAAAATGCCAGACAGCTCTTTTGCCAGCGGAGCGAGTTGAGCTTCCGGAACGGATAATCTTGCGAGCCGCGCGACGCGTCGCACATCGTCTTTACTGACTGTCATCTCTACGCATGTCCTCGTGGAGGGTTCGCATAGCAAACCCGCTCGGCTCTAACAACGGCGTTGTAGCTGTCTTGTGGGCACAATCTGACGGAGCGATGGACTTCCCTAAACATTTTGATCGTGCTCGCGGCGAAAGACACAAGTTTACATTGAGGATTCGGGCCGATAATGGGCAATTTGCTGCGGATTTTGCTCAATCTTCAGGCCCAAGGCCCATCCGATCCGTCAACGTCGATCTCCTTCGCCCTGCCCCTGAATTAGCGCCCCCTTAGGTGTTTGCGATGACCGCGGGCAAGGACCCTCGTTTTACGCCTAACTCCTAGGCCCATGCGGTGTGCAAAAATGGTTAACGCTCGTCTCCATCGGCGCGGTAGGCTTGGATTATGCTTTTGGTGATCGCACTGCTGAGGAGGGGGCAATGCTCGCGAGCACTCGATGGAAAAGGCCCTTGGCCAGTTTCGCAATCGTACTGAGTTTGTCCGCGACGGGATGCGTTGGTCCTGGCGCGAAAACAATTGAGCGCGAGCGTCCCACATATATTGATTCTTTGTCTTTGACCGATAAACAGGAACTCTTAGCCAATATTGTGAGGCTGCGTTATAACGAGCCTCCAGTTTTTCTCAAAGTGGATAGGATCGCCTCAAACGTATCTAAGGAATACGAGGTGGATGCAGAAGCGGAAATCGCTGAGTTCGCCGGCGTTTCCTTTGGCGATGGTTCGATTTCACCGGGCTACACCTACAAACAAAATCCCACGATTTTTTACGAGCCATTATCGGGCAAGACCTTCGCCAACGAACTGCTGGTGCCGTTTGAACCTTTGACCGTTTTCTTGATGCTGGAAAATGGCTTTCGGTTTGATGTGATTGCCGAGCTCATGTTCGATGGCATGAATGACGTGTCCAACAGTCGCCATGCTCGTCCTCAAGATCGCGAGACGTTCAGGAGTGTGGCCCGTTCCCTCACCGCAATGTTTGCTCAACGAACGTATGAGGTCGCCGGTATTCGAGACGGTAATCTTGGCTCAGGGGAAGGCGAACTCGTGCTTCAGCGCAATTGGGATCGCCCCATGTCCGAGGCCACGCTTGAAGCGTTTAACGACTTAGGATTGAACCCCGAAGCCAACGAAATTACCGTGGTGCGCGGGCGAAAGGGGGACGCCGACACCATCGCCATCCATACACGCTCGCTGTTATCAACCATGAGCTATTTGTCAAACTATGTGGTGGCGCCCTCTGATCACTATGAGATTGTCTGGCCAAGCTTTGTTGATCCCGACGAAAACACGCAGTTTGCGGTCACCGCAACTAATCGGCGTCCAAACGAGGCCGGTGATACAGCGATCCAGTTTATGGACCACTGGTTCGTGGTGCGAGGGAACGATCTTTCGTCCAACAACACCCTCTATCTGTTGAGAATCTTGTTCAATCTCCAGGCGCAAAGCGAGACCGACCCCAGCCGTGGCGTGTCATTCGCCCTCCCCTTAAACTGAACGTCAGTCCGTTAGGCGGGTTTGGCGTTGATCACGCTAGAAACGCTTGACAGCAGCTCAACGATGAGTTGCGTCTCATCTATGGCGCTGATCGACATCTCCCAATTGCCGCCGCGCGGCGCAGTTCTCGGCCTTGATCCTGGAACCAAAAGCATCGGCGTCGCCGTTTCCGACTGGGCGCGATTGGTGGCAACGCCGCTCGAGACCATAACCCGGCGGAAATTCGCCTGGGACGCTGCGCGCATCTTCAAACTTTACGATAGTCGCGATTGTGTCGGTATGATTATTGGCATGCCGATGAACATGGACGGCACGCCAGGTCGGCGGGCCCAATCGACGCGGGCCTTTGCGCGAAACCTCGAAGAAAATCGTGACATTCCTATGGTCTACTGGGATGAACGCATGTCGACCATGGCCGCCGAGCGGGCATTGCTCGAGGCGGATGCGAGCCGCGCGCGCCGCAAGGAAGTGATCGACGCCATGGCGGCCGCCTATATCCTTCAAGGCGCTTTGGATTATCTGCGGGCCGAATAACCGAGACACCACGCGCTCTGAAGCGGTGAATTCCACCATCAAAAATTCTGGATCGACCTTCACAATTCAACAATGAAACATGTCATGAACACAAATCATGAACATCAAAGGCTTGGCGACGAGCGAAATCCATGGTTATCACATGGGCCATGAGCTCGTCGGCCTATACCTTCGCCCAACCGCATTTAATTTCAGTGCGCGCGCTCAATCGACTTGAGGCGGAACATATTTTATCGGACGCGGCCGAGCGGCTCACCGAGAACGCCAATCGTGATCACAAGGCGTCTCTCGCAGGCAAAACCGTATGTTTGGCATTCTTCGAAGACTCCACGCGCACGCGCCTCTCCTTCGAACTTGCGGCAAAGCGCCAAGGGGCCGATGTCATCGCCTTCGCCGAGACGGGCTCTTCATTGTCCAAAGGTGAGAGTTTTTACGACACCATGGTCACGCTGGACGCCATGGGCGCGGACATCATCGTCGTTCGTCACCGCGCCGCTGGCGCCGCCTATATGGTCGCCCAACACACCCGCGCCAGTGTCGTCAACGCGGGAGATGGCGCGCACGAGCATCCCACCCAGGCCTTGCTCGATGCACTGACCCTGACAAGCAAGCTGGGTTCCCTGGAGGGAAAGATCATCACAATTTGCGGTGATGTGCGCCATAGTCGAGTTGCCCGCTCCAACATCACGCTTCTTCAATTGCTGGGCGCCCGCGTTCGGCTTGCCGCGCCCGCCACTCTGCTGCCCAAAGGCGTGAGTCAATGGGGCGTGGAGGTCTATGGCTCCACTTTGGAAGCGGCGAAGGGCGCAGATGTTCTCATGGCGTTGCGCATCCAAAATGAACGCATGGACGGGGAATTTGTACCGTCCGTTCGCGAATATCGCCAATTGTTCGCCATTGACGAAGCAGCATTGGCCGCCGCCAAGCCAGACGCGTATGTGATGCATCCTGGCCCCATAAACCGAGGCGTTGAAATCGCCGACGCCATTGCTGATGACGCTCAAGCCAGCTTGGTGCTTGATCAGGTGCGCGCCGGCGTTGCGGTCCGGTCAGCGGTGCTCTCTCTGCTCGGGTCGCGCCCTAGTAATGGAGCGCCGCCATGAGGGACCTTTTGTTCATCAATGCGCGGATTGTGGACCCTGACTCAGGCCGAGACGGACTGGGATGGGCGTATATCCGCGACAACAAGATCGCCGATATCGATGGCGGCGCTCATCCCGGCGGCAAGCCTGAAGGTGTTCGGGTGATCAATGGCGATGGGTTGGTTCTTGCTCCTGCGTTGATTGATGTCGGCGTGCAAGGCGATCTGTTTAGCGGCGAAGGTGATGACTGGCCGACCCTCTCTTCCGCGGCCGCCGCCGGCGGGGTTGGCACAATTGTGCTTCGCCCCAGCCTATCTACACCCCTGGACACGCCAGAGCGGATCAATGCCGCCATGGGCCTGCGCGGTCACAATGACCCGCGTCTCGCCGTGGTGGGCGGACTCCTCGCAGAAACAGGCATCGCCGAACTCGCCATGATGCGGGAATTGGGCTCGTTGGCCGCATATTTGGCGCCTGAGCGTGCTGGTGACCTCAAGCGGGCGCGCGCCGCGATGACGTATGCATCGTCGTTGGATTTGCCGATTATTGCCCCCGCGCGTGAACGGCGTCTTGAGGCGGGCAGCGTCGCCCATGACGGAGAAACGGCCGCCCGGTTTGGACTGCCCGGCGCGCCGGCGATCGCTGAACAGATTGCCGCGTTCACCTTTGGCTCGCTTGGGCGCGATGTGGGGGCGAACACCATCATCAGCGACATTTCCACAGCGCATGGGCTTTCCGGCGCGAGCTACGTTGATCCGCCGCCCGTGATCGCTGCGCCGGCGACGGCACTGTTTTTCAATGATGTCGATACGGCCAGCCTCGACCCAGGCCTCAGAATTGTCCCGCCTATTCGTGATGAAAACGACCGGATGATGCTGCGCAGCGCCGTGGCGTCGCGCGTCGTCAGCATCATCACGTCTAACCACTGCGCCATTCCTGCGCGTGACAAACTTTCCCCTTTCGCGGACGCCGCGCCCGGCGCGCCCGGCCTGGAGACGTTGCTGAGCGCTCTGCTGAGCTTGGCCGCAGATGGCGAAATGACCTTGGCTCAAGCGCTCTACCCCGTGACAACCGGCCCTGCCCGAACCTTGGGACTGGCCTCAGGCCGCTGCGCGAAGGGCGCACCGGCGGACCTGGTGTTGTTCGATCCGCGCGCGCCCTGGGTCTGCAAGCCCGAAGGCATGCTCACAAGCGCCACCACGACACCGTTTGCCGGACGAAAAATGATCGGCCGCGTGCGCCTGACGGTGGCTGCAGGGCGTGTGATCTATGACGAACTGTCAGAAGAAATTCATCGATCGGATCGGACATGGACACGTTGATCAGTTTCGCATTGGTGATTTTTGGCGGCTATGTCTTGGGCTCCATTCCGTTTGGCTTGGTGCTCACGCGCATGGCTGGGCTAGGCGATATTCGTCAGATTGGCTCGGGCAACATTGGGGCCACCAATGTGTTGCGCACCGGACGCAAAGACTTGGCGTTGGCCACGTTAGTCCTGGATGCTGGTAAGGCTGGGCTTGCTGCGATCATTGCGCGCATAATCTTTGACGCCAATCATGGGCTCGTGGCGGGCGGCGCGGCGTTTTTCGGACACCTTTATCCCATTTGGCTAGGTTTTCGCGGCGGCAAGGGCGTAGCCACGTTTTTTGGGACATGGTTGGCGGCCGCTTGGCCCCTTGGCGTGATTGCAGCGGCGGTTTGGCTAGCCATGGCCAAGGTGTTTCGCATCTCATCGCTGGCGGCGCTCACTGCTGCCGGCCTTACGCCCATTGTGGCGCTCTTACCTCTGCCCCATGTGCCCCGTCCAGGCGCAGCTTTGCTTGCAGTGTTCATGGCTGCGCTGATCTTTTGGCGCCACCGGCAGAACATTTCCCGCTTGCTGGATGGATCTGAGCCGCGCATCGGAACGTCAGCCTCAGGCGAGAAAACCACATGACCCGCACGCTGCGCGCTCTCACTGACAACGAGCGACGAGATTGGTTGCGTCTGGCGCGGACTGAAACGGTGGGGCCTGTCAGTTTCCACCGCCTTTTGGCGCGTTTTGGCGACGCGGCAAGCGCGCTGGACGCCCTTCCCCGTTTGGCGCAACGCGCCGGCCGGGCCAGCCCGCTTTCACCACCCAGTGGGGCGCTGATTGACGATGAACTCGATCGTCTGGCGCAGCTTGGCGGTCGGCTGATCGGCTCGATTGAACCGGACTACCCTTCGCGTCTGCGTCAGCTCAATCCGCCGCCGCCGCTGATCGGCGTTATTGGTCCTCAGCCGCTGGATACCCAGCGAACCATCGCTATTGTGGGTGCACGGTCAGCCACGGCATTGGGCCGGCGTTTCGCCCGCGATTTGGCGCGCGAACTTGGCGAGGCGGGCGTGACCATCGTGTCCGGATTGGCGCGTGGCATTGACGGCGCCGCTCACGAAGGTTCTCTTGAGACCGGTTCGATTGCAGTGGTGGCGGGCGGCTTGGACGTGATCTATCCGCCCGAGCATGAAGACATCCACAACCAACTTGCGGTCAATGGCGCGATTGTATCCGAACGCGCTCTCGGCCTGAAACCGACGCACCGCGACTTTCCCCGCCGCAATCGGCTTATCTCCGGTCTCGCCGACGGCGTCGTCGTGGTTGAAGCCACTCAAAGATCGGGCTCGCTCATCACTGCCCGCTACGCCGGCGAACAAGGGCGCGAGGTCATGGCCGCACCGGGCCACCCGGCCGACCCGCGCGCCGCCGGTCCAAATCTCCTCATCAAGCAGGGCGCTGCGCTGATTGAGTCGGCAGATGATGTTCTCAATCTGCTCGCCAGTTTGCCCTTGTCGGCGCGTCGAGGATCGCAATCTCCTTCTGTTGGAATGCTCGATCTTGATGAACCAAACCATTCCGATCCAAAACCAAATACCGGCCCATTGGGCGATCGGTTGCGGGCCAGGGTGCTCGAATTGCTTTCAGCGACGCCCACGCATCGCGATGAATTGGTCCGCGCTGCAGGGGCGCCAGCTTCTGATGTCGCCGCCGCCCTGATGGAGCTTGAATTGGCTGGCCGGGCCATGCACCTCGATGCTGGCTTTGTGTGTTTGCGCAATCGGTAACCCATTGTAACGACACACTTTGCTATTGGCCCAGCGCGGAGAATCGCGCACCGCGAGTTGACAGCCGCCCCGGGGGTGCTCAGGTTTTGCCGCTGGGAGCCGCCGCCATTGCACCAGGTTCAGTCGCTGCATTGACATGGTCATGCGCGATAGGCATGGCGTTGCGCGCGCGGCGAAAGGAGAATTTGGACGATGCAGGTCGTCATTGTGGAATCGCCTGCTAAGGCAAAAACCATCAATAAGTATCTGGGCAAGGATTTCCACGTTCTCGCCAGCTACGGCCATGTGCGCGATTTGCCATCAAAGGATGGCTCGGTCCGTCCCGACGAAGACTTCGCCATGAGCTGGGAGGTGGACGCCAAGTCCAACAAGCGCCTCAAAGAGATCGCCGACGCGGTCAAAGACGCCGACGGCCTCATCCTCGCCACTGACCCCGATCGCGAGGGCGAAGCCATTTCCTGGCATGTGCTGGAGGTGCTGGCCAAGAAACGCGCGCTCAAAGACAAATCCGTCAAACGGGTCGTATTCAATGCCATCACAAAGCGGGCCGTGACTGACGCCATGGCTCAACCGCGCGATGTGGATATGGAGTTGGTGGAAGCCTATCTTGCCCGTCGCGCCCTGGATTATTTGGTCGGGTTCACGCTGTCGCCCGTGCTTTGGCGCAAGCTCCCTGGAGCGCGATCAGCTGGCCGGGTCCAGTCTGTAGCATTACGCCTCGTCACCGAACGTGAAATGGAAATCGAAGCGTTCAAGGCGCAGGAATACTGGACGGTTGAGGCCGATGTGACGGCCGATGGCTCGCCCATATTCCCCACCAAACTCGTCGCGCTGAACGGTAAGAAGCTGCAAAAGCTCAGCTTGAAGACCAAGGACGATGCGGCGGCCGCTAAAGCCGCGATCGAAGCTGCAAATCTTTCCGTCAATAGCGTTGAATCTAAGCCCACAAAGCGCCATCCCGCTCCGCCCTTCACCACATCGACGCTTCAACAAGAGGCCGCGCGTAAGCTGGGCTTTGACGCCAAGCGCACCATGCAGGCCGCACAAAAGCTCTATGAAGGCATTGATCTTGGCGGGGAAACCGTCGGTCTGATCACCTATATGCGAACCGACGGCGTGCAGATGGCGGGCGAAGGCGTTGCCGGCGCACGCCGCGTCATTGAGAGTGAATTTGGCGGCGACTATTTGCCCGACGTGCCGCGCGCTTACTCATCCAAGGCCCGCAACGCCCAAGAAGCGCACGAGGCCATTCGTCCCACCGGCTTTTCCCGCCTACCTGGCAAGCTTCCGCTATCGGGCGATCTGGCCCGGCTTTACGAACTGATCTGGAAGCGCGCCACAGCTAGCCAGATGGAAAGCGCGCGCCTGGAGCGCACCACCATCGATATCATGTCCGCCGACACGCAATTGACGCTTCGTGCGGTGGGATCCGTGATCACCTTTGATGGCTTTCTCAAGCTCTATCTGGAAGGTCGAGACGACGCCGAAGAGGAAGGCGAAGCCCGCCTGCCTGCCATAAAGCAGGGCGCACGCGCCAAGGCCGAGAAGATTAAATCCGAACAGCACTTCACCCAACCGCCGCCGCGGTATTCGGAAGCCAGCCTGGTCAAAAAGTTGGAAGAATTGGGCATAGGCCGCCCTTCCACCTACGCCTCCATTCTGTCGGTGCTGCGCGAGCGTGAATATGTGGAGATGGACAACAAGCGCTTTGTCCCCTCTGACAAGGGTCGCTTGGTCACCGCGTTCTTGGAAAACTTTTTCGCCCGCTACGTCCAGTATGACTTCACCGCCAGTTTGGAAGAAAAGCTCGACCGGGTGTCCGCCGGTGAGCTTTCATGGAAGGAATTGCTGCGCGAGTTTTGGCAAGAGTTTTCCGCTACCGTCGCGGAGACTGGCGAATTGCGCATTGGCGAAGTGATCGAAGCGCTCAATGAGACGCTCGGGCCCCACATTTTCCCCGCCACTGACGATGGAACTGACCCGCGCGTTTGCCCGCTCTGTCATGAAGGCCAGCTGAGTCTCAAGACCAGTCGGTTTGGCGCCTTTATCGGGTGTTCCAACTATCCAGAGTGCAAATACACCCGCCAGCTGGGCGAAAGTCCGGAAGACGCGAAGAAAAAGGCGGAAAACGAAGGTCCGCTGGGCCAGCATCCCAACACGCGCGAGGATATCTACCTCAAATCAGGCCGGTTCGGCCCCTATTTGGAAATGGTCGTGGACGGAGAGGAAAAGCCCAAGCGTTCAAGCTTGCCCAAGGGGTGGGATGTTGCCGACATGACGCTCGATAAGGCGGTTCAATTGCTCAACCTACCGCGCGAAGTGGGCGCGCACCCTGAAGACGGGGAAATGATCACCGCGGGGCTTGGCCGCTATGGCCCGTTCGTGAAGCACAAATCCACCTATGCCAATGTGTCTAGCATTGATGAGGTGTTCGAAGTTGGCCTTAACCGCGCCGTGGCGTTGATTGAGGACAAAAAGGCCAATGGCGGGCGGGGGCGTCGAGCCGCCGTCAAACCGCTGAAGGAACTGGGCGAGCATCCCGAAACGGGCAAGCTGGTGGCGGTGTATTCGGGTCGCTACGGCCCTTACGTTAAACATGACAAGACCAACGCCACCCTGCCCAAGGGCGTTGAACCCGAGGCTGTCACACTGGATCAAGCCGTGCTGCTGATCGCGGAAAGAGATGCGAAGGGACCCAAGAAGAAAGCGTCAGCCCGAAAAACCAGCTCGAAAAAAACGAATGGTAAAAAGCCTGCAGCCAAGAAGTCGGGCGCGAAAAAGCCCTCCGGCAGAAAAAGCGCGTTGAAGAACACAGAGCGGGCCGGCGCGGCTGATTGACATGCCTTGTGGTTTGGCTAATCCAAAGGCTCCGTCAGTTCGTCTTCCCCGCCTTCTCCCGACGATCGACCTCGCGTCCACATGAGGTTCAGGGCTAATTCCCAATGGGCTTCTGGCCTGGTTTTCACGCGCCATCCCGCGCCGCTTCGGCCTCGCTTTGGTGTCGGGATCGCTGGAGTATTGTACAGGCGAATTGGTTCGCGTGATTTGAAACGGCTAGGCCGACACGATGTTCCCTGAAATCTTAAGCATCCCCGGTGTGTTCGGAGAGATCGGCAGCGCATTGTGCCCCGCCATCATGGGCGCTTACATCCGCCAGGAAACGCCATCGGCCACGCCTTGACTGCCAAGCGTCAGACGTGGAATTGGATTAGACCATGGTTAGAATGCCTGGCTAAAGACACCCGGCTCAAATCGGTATCTGTT
>CAZWVH010000074.1:0-4739 GCA_964636945.1 uncultured Caulobacterales bacterium
AGCAAGCGGCTGTTAACCGCTGGGTCGCTGGTTCGAGTCCGGCCCGGGGAGCCATTTTTCTAAATTGACCGAAATTGAGCCATTTGCAGCGCCCTTCGCTCGTTCGGCCTCCAGCGTTTCCCGCAACATTTCAAAAGGTTGATTGAGTTCGACGGTCAGCTGTCCGTACAGCAATGAGCAGTTCGACACCAGGAACTTCAAGAGTTTCCGTTTTTCCGCCGGCGATTGGCGTTTCCAAAGACTCCAAGCGTCCCTCGCCAGTTCGAGCAGCCTCAAGCCGTCATCGTAGTATTCCGCGTTGGCCTCGGCGAACTCTGCGATCTGCGCCTCACAAACAGCTTGCTCCTCTCGCCATTGGGCCGAAACGCGATCGAAAAATCCAACGTCGATCTGGCCATCCAGCTTGTCGAGATACGCTTGCTCAATCCGTTTTTGGCACCTGTCCGATTGGGCTAGTAAGCGTTTGATGCTGGCCTCGCGAAACTGCCGCTCGTCCTCATGGCTCTGCGTTAAAGCCTGGCGCACGCACTCCAAAATCTGACAGTCGAAACGTAAGCTCTTCAGGATGCGTTCAATTTCCGCGTCGAAGACCTCTTCACCTCTGCGTCGACACCACCGCCTCGGGTGGGAACGCAGCATCGCATGCAGTGCCGGGCTAGAGCGCGGCAAACGCCACAGTCAGGGGCCGAAAACCCTTCGAGACGCCCGCGGGCTGTGTTAACAATTGCTTAACGTGAGCGTTGGGGGGGCGGGCGCCCACGCGCCCCGCGGCGCCCGGCCCCTGACGCCGAAATCAAAGGGGGGCCGATCCCATGCCAGCTACCGCAACCCTGTTCCGCTATGCCCGCCTGCGGCGGCCCCGCATCCAGGACCTGGGCGCCCGCGCCGCGCGCGACGGCGCGCTGGCCGCCGTCGCCGGGATGGACCCCGACGAACGCGCCGCCTGGGCCGCCGCCCGGCTGGAGACGCACAAGGGCGAGGCGCTGCCCGAGCTATCGGAGGATTACCTGGCCCTCTTCCAGAGCGACCCGCTGGCGGGCGACACCCTGCCCGGCCCCGGCGACGTGCAGGCGCACCAGCGCGAACGGCTGGAGCGGCTGGCGGCATCGGACGCGCTGGACAAGGACCGCGCCACGGCGCTGGCCCATGCCCTGGCGCTGAAGATCGCGGGCGACCCCGGCGCCTGCCGCGCGGCGCGGCTGCTGCAACTTCTCGAACACCTGCCCGCGCTGGCAGATGGCGCCGCCCAGCCCGCGCGCTATGCCCCCGCGGTGCTGGACCGCTTTGCCACGGGCAAGGCGTCCGCGGAATTGTCCGAGCTTCCGGCCGAGGAAGACACCGAGCAAGACGAGAAGACCGACGATCCGGCCACGGACGGCGCCCAGCTGGCCGAGGATATCCGCCTGCTATGGCACCTGCGGCACAAGGCGCTGGCCGCCCAACGGGCCGAGGCGCTACGCCGCGAGACGCCCCCACCCGCGCGCCGACCGGCACCCGAACTCGCCGACACCCCCGCGCAACAGGACAACCTGCCCCGCGTCGCGCCGGACCCCGCTGCCGCCGCCGCCGACCGCCGGGCCCAAGCCGAACGCCTGGACGCCCTGCGCCGCGCCAACGCAGACCGCACCCTGCGCCTGCGCGCGCTGCAGAACAAGCTTGCCGACACCAGCCTGGCCGCCGTCGCCAAGTTGCCGGTGGAAGAACTGGCCAGCGCCGCCCCCGGCCTCGATCCCGAACGCATCGCCGCGGCGCAGGCGCGTGTGTCGAGCGCCCTCACGCACATGAAACCGACCGAGACGCTCAGCTTCTGCCACGCCTACGAGGCGACCTTGGACAAGGGCGACAAGGACAAACGCCCCGTGCGCCCCGAACGCCCGCTGAACATCGGCGGCTGCTTTGCAGAGAACCCCACCATGCGCTTTGGCGACCGGATCGAGCTGATGGGTATGGCCGAGCTGATCCGCGTGGAAGAAACCTTCATGGGCTATTCCGAGGCAGAGATCTCCTATGTCGAGAACATCCTGGCCGGAGAAATCCGCGTGCGCGAGGTGCGCAGCAGCAAGGAATTCGAGACCATCGAGGAAAACACCGAAGGCGAGACCAGCGTCACCTCAGAAGAAACCCGCGCCACCACCGGGTCGGAACTGACTAAAGAGGTCTCCACCCAGCTTGCCACGCGCTTCAACACCGACGTCTCCGCCTCCGCCTCCGGCTCCGGCGGCGGCACCGTGGGCGTGGTCAGCTTCGAGGGCGAAGGCTCGCTCCAGGCGGGCTTCGGCCTTGGCGTCGACAGCGCCATGGCGACCAACACCGCCTCGCGCTTTTCGTCCGAGATTGTCGAGACGGCGGCCGAACAGGTGACCCGCACCATGCAGTCGCGGCGTCTCACCCGCTCTCGCACCCTGCACGAGACGCTGAACCGGCACGAGATCAACAACACCACCGGCGACGAGCCCAAGAACCGCCGCGGCATCTACTGCTTTCTCGACCGCCATGTCTGCGTGACCGAGACGCCCTATGGCCTGCGCTGGTTCCTCAAGGCGACGGTGCCCCTGCCCGGCCGCAACCTGATGTGCGAACGGCTGGTGCGGATGAAGCTGGCGATGTCGGA
This sequence comes from uncultured Caulobacterales bacterium, assembly GCA_964636945.1. GTDB lineage: Bacteria > Pseudomonadota > Alphaproteobacteria > Caulobacterales > Maricaulaceae > CAZADA01. Next base: position 2,612 of record CAZWVH010000074.1, read on the forward strand.
CGCCGAGTCGCCGCCGGCCTTCGACCTGAGCCCCGAGGACATCCACCCGTCGAACTACCTTGCCCTTGCGGGCCGCTACCGCGCCCAGGGGCTAGCGCCGCCGCCCCCGCCCCTGCGCCGCATGGGCCGCACCTACAAGACCGACAACACCAACGAGACTGACGTCGCCCCCGAGGGGCTGGAGAAGATCGGCCAGACCCTGATGCCGGTCTTCAAGACCTACAAGCGGCACCTGGTGACCGACACGCTGACCATCCCCGATGGCTACCGGCTGGGCGATGTGCGGCTGATGGTCAACCACGGCTCCAATGGCGTGTCGGTGCCCGTGGACCTGCCGCTGAAGGCGACGACGGCCGGGCTGATGACGCTGCCGACGGTCTATGCCTACGGCATCTTCGCCATGCCGATGGCGCTGTGGCAGGTCCTGATGCTGGCCTCGCCGCTGCTGTATCACAACACCGACAGCTCCTCTGTCACGGCGACTGTGGGGACCGAGGCGCAGGAGAGCCACTACTACTTCTTCGAGGCCGATTTCCTGGTTCAGGAGATCCTGCAGCTCTTTGGCACCTTCTCGGCCCTAGCGCCGGGCATCATGCAGCAGATCGAGAACAGGATCGCCGCCCTGCCCCAGACGATGAACACTCAGGCAACCGAGATGGCTGCGGCGATGACCGACGCCGCCAACGAGGTGCTCGGCGCTGTTCAGACCGTTCTCACCGACATAAAGGACAAGCTCGAGGATTTCGTCGCGCAGCCGTCGCTGGACCTGCCGGGACTGGTCCAGACTTTCATCACCGCGATCACCAGTTTCACGACCAGCGTGTCGGGTATCACCACGACCATCCCCGCCACCCTGTTCGGCCCCCTCAACGACTTCATCGAGGAAGTGGTCGGCCTGATCTCCGAGGCCGCGGAAAGTGCCATGTCCGACATGATGGCGGCGCTGGTCGACGCCTCGCAGAACAACGTGCTGCTGGATTACGGCGCGGCGGCCGGCGCAACGGGAGAGGTGCCGGTGGCGCTCAACGTCATCACCAAGACCCCGGGCGTGACGGTCACCCTGGCCGCCTGCCTCGTGCGCACCGACGAGGCGCTGGACGCCTGGCGGCTGGATACCTTCGGCACGCTCTACCAGGCCTATCTGCAGCAGTTGGCCGATTACGAAAGCCGCACCTTCATCTCCGGCCCCCCGGTGCACGGCAAATCGCCGGGCGCCATGCGCGAGGAAGAACGCCGTAGTCTGCGCGAGATCCTGATCCACGCGCTCAACGGCGTGCACGACCAGCCTTCGCCCCCCAACACCTACACTCACGACCGGATCAACCTCTTCGAGCACGGCATCGACTGGGAGAACATAAGCTATCGCCTCTACACCTACGGGCCCAATCTGGCGGAGATCAGATACGACGACGCGGGCGTGTTCTACGGCGCCGACGCGCGGCGCCGGGCGTTCCTGACCGCGCACTGGGCCCAGGTGATGCTGCCCCTGCCCGAGGACCCAACGCTGGAAAAGGCGATGCTGGCCTATTTCGAAAGCGGCGCGACCGAGATCGGCGCGGACCTGACAACCGACGAACTGACCCAGCTCTGGGCCGACGTGATCAACGAACGCAGCAAGCTGGGCGACAAACCGCCGCCGCTGTCCACGACCGAGCTGGTGCTGCCCACCGACCACGTGGTGCTGATGCCGGACGACGAGTTTCCGAAGAACCCGAACACAGCCTGCGCGCCCTGAGGCATGTTCGGGCTCACCGTCACCGAGACCGACACGGACAACGTCGCCTGGGGGTTCGAGCCATCGGGCAAGAACCCCGGCGGCGTGCTGGAGGTGACGGTCCCGGTGCGCATCGCCAAGCTGGCCTGGGCCCTGGGGGTCATGCCCATTCCCGGCGCACCGCCTCCGCCAAAGAAACTGCTGGAACCCTACAGCGCCTGGCACACCCTGACCATCCGGCTGAATATCCGCGAATCCCTGACGCCGCAGCAGCGCCGGGCACAGCTATTCCCGCCCGAGCTGAAACCGGCCGACGACTGGCCGTTCAACTACCGGGTCGAGGTGATCGACCGCGTCGCCGAGGCCGAGGACGCCAAGAAACGGGCCGCGGCAAAAAAGGACGGCAAGGCAACC
>CAZWVH010000074.1:4839-13358 GCA_964636945.1 uncultured Caulobacterales bacterium
GCGACCTATCATCTAGACAAGGAAACGCCCAAGGAGCTGGACCCGCTGGTGCAGGTCTTCGGCTTTCTGACCGTGGCGGTGCGGATCGACAAGGTAAGCCGCCCGGAAAGTCTGCCCGATCCGGAACTGCCGCTGGATAACCGGCTGCTCTACCCCGCCCACCCGGTCGATCTGGCGCGCGGCGATACCGGCCGGCGCCGCGACCCGATGCTGGAGCTGCTGGGCCTTTTCCTGGTGCGCCACCGGCCCAACCGGGTGGACATCATGTGGACCGCGACCCGGGCCGTGCTGTCGCTGGAGCTGACCAAGCCCGGCCTGCAGAACAGTGGCATCATTTACTGGTTCAACCCGGTGCCGGCCCTGCTGCCGCCGCATGGCAGCGACGCATCGGCCCGTGGCTGGCCGATCTATGACGACCTGCTGCACGTGCATGTCAGCGGAGAGGTCACGGTCCGCTTGTCCAAGCCCGTCAGCCCCGACTTCGACACGCCCCGCAGCGGCTATCTCCACCCGGACGGCGACCGCGCGGTCACGATTCGCGACGAGGCGCGGCTGGTAAAGCAGATCGGCCCCGAGCCTGACCCGCTCCAGACCGGCGAGATCGACGACCTGGAAGAGGCGTTCTTCGTCGACCCCTGGATGTGGCCGCACGAGTTCACCGGCGCCCCGGCCCAAGCCGTGATCCACGCGCCTGGCGCCAAGGTGGGCACTACCCTGCCGGCGGATCGGGCGCCGCGATTGCTGCGTCCCCTGGCCGACAGCCGATTCTTCCGCCTGCAAACTCATGACAGCGTGGCCGCGCTGCCCGCGTTCGGCGACCGCGCGTCGATCGACGAGGCCTATGACGAAGCCGGCGACAACGTCATGGCCTACTTGGCCGAGCCGCCCTGGAACATGCCGCTGCTGGGGCAGCTCGGGGCCGATCTGGCGCTCGCCTTCCTGTCGCCGGGCGTCAGCGATCTGGCCGACTACATCGAGCTGAACCACGCGCTGGCCACCGGCAAGGACCGCTGGGGCAACGAGGTCGCGGATTGGGAATTGGTGCTGATGGCCCTCTCCATCGTGCCCATCGCGGGCGCCGCGCCGGCGGTGCTGCGCCGGGTGGTCAAGGCGGCGCTCTGACCCCGGACCGCGCCTGGTGGCTCAGGGGCGGCGCATCCCGGTCAGAAACAGCAAGAAGTACATGGTGTCCGATATCGCCTCGTAGCGCGCGTCCATCTGCCGGATGCGCAGCCCGTGCTGCGCCCCCTGCTGCGTCTTGCCGACGAACAGGTCCTTCTTGCGCGCATTGAAATTCTTCAGGCTGCGCTGGTCGCGCAGCTTCGCCATCTCTCGCATCACCGCCTGACGGTCGACGCCGGGGCTGGCCAGCTTGTCCTCCAGCTTGTCAATCTTTTTCATCAGTTTCTCGTTCTCACTGAACTGCAGCGTCTCGACCACGTTGCCATCGGCATCCTTGATCGGCTTGCCCTTGCGCGTGCGCGCCACCACCTCCGCGCCAGACAGCGATGCCGCCTCTTTCAGACTCAGCAGCCGGTGGCTGCCGTCCTCGGCCACCTCGATGATGTTCGACACCTGCATCGAGGTCATGCTCAGGATATCCTCCTGACCCTTGCCGTACTGCTCGATCCCGTCCTCGACCCCGGTCCGCGAGACCTTGACCTCGTTCACCCGGCGGGCGTCCACGCCCTTGTTGGCCTTGTCAAACAGCACCGTGGCGCCGTCGGTGTATTCCTGCCGCGTGCGTGTCTCGACCGTAGCCGGCACGCTTTTCTCGGCGTCGCGCACCAGCGGGCCATCGACATGATCGTCCAGGAGCTCGGGCAGGCGGTCCAGAAGCTTGGCGTCGGTCTCGGACAACGACATGCGCTGGCTGTTTAGCCGGATGTCGGACATCACATAGACCGGGCCCTTGGCCTCCTTGGCCAGGGCGCGGGCGTCGGCCAGCCGGGACTTCATGCTCAGCACCTCGCCGGCCATGCCCTGCAGCCCGTTCAGATCGGCGATTTTCAGCTCCTTGCCGTTGCCGAACTTGTTGCTCATCTTCTCGGGCAGCGGGGTCTTGCCGCGCACATGGTCCAGGATCTCGCGCTCGATCCGCGCCCGCTCGCCCTTGGGGATCAGGTGCATGGACTTGCCGAACAGCAGCTGAAAGAAGGTCTCCTCCCCGACCTCGTCCAGCACCTCTTCCAGCTGGCGCAGCACCGCCAGCCGCTCGGCATGGGTCGAACTCAGTCTGCGCGCCCCGGCACGCAGCGCGGCGTCCGAGCGGGCGGCGATGCGCCGCGCCAGCGCCAACCCGTCATCCAGCAGCGGCTTGGCCAGGCGGCGCACCTCGTCGTTGCGGGCAAGGTCGAGGAATTCCTCGAAATTCTGCGCCTTGCCGCCGCCCGTTAGGTGCTGGCGGTAGCGCTGCAGCAGCACTGGCGACAGCATCAGCGCCGCCGGCCCGTGATCCGCCGTGACCTGGCGCATCGCGTCGTCGGTCCAGCCGCCCGAGCCCTTGATCACCTTGTCGGTGATCGTGTTGTAAAGCGCGCGCGCCGCCTGGTTGCGTACGGCAAGGTCGGCGTCGTCCATCCGCTTCAGCAGTTTGGCGACGTCGCTGTTGTTCTTGGCGCCGCCTGTCATCGCCTCGGCCATAACGCGGAACTCGCGCAGCATCTGGTCGGGCAAATCCGCCAGCCGGTCCAGGTTGGTGGCCCCGCGCAGGCCGCTGGCGGCATCCTCGGCCAGCCCGGCCTTTCTCAGCGCCTCGTTCTGCGCGTTGATTGTCGCGGTACCGGCCTTCACGACCTTGTTCATCCGCCCCGTCCCCGTTTGTGGCCCGGGCAGCATAGCGCGCCCCGGCCCTGGGGACGAGCGTCATGGTCCGCACCCCGGAAAGTGGTCCGGTCTTTGAGTTAGCCCCGGCTCCAAGTCGAAAGTGAACCGACCAGTCTCAGTGTGCGTAACAAAGAAACTCAACCAAAAGAGATAGTATGTCGAAGTATTTCAATTATCACACCATCGAACGAGGGATCGCCATTGGGCTAACATGCGGCATGGTCATAGTGGTCTTGCTCGCAACTATTTCATTCTTGCAAGCAATCTTAGCCGCCTCCACGGCGTTTAATGCCGATATTCAATATCCAACCTTTCAAGTCCTGTTCGATCGCATTTTGGCGGCAATTATTGCTCTAGAGCTGGCGCACTCGGTGCAACAAATGGCGGCGGGCAAGCGTAGCATTATCCAAGTAAGAACGGTCATCATCATTGGCGTTCTTGCCGTCGTTCGGAAGTTAATCCTGCTCGAAATTGACAGTACCAGCGGTGCTTATCTTGCTGGCTTAGCCGCCGTGATCCTCGCCCTGGGCACGGTCTACTTCCTGATTCAATGGGTGGAAGATCGCGGAACGCTCCCCCAACCAAAAGCGCCCGGCGAACAGTCTTAGTATCGTGAAAAGGAGGCGCTCATGCGCATCAAAGATCGTCCTGAATACAAAACCAAACCAAAACCGTTGTCCTGCACGCCGGATGTCACAATCGCTGAGGCGGCCCGCCGGATGGCTTCAGAACAGTATGGTTCGATCGTTGTGGTGAACGACGATGACACAGTCGCGGGGATACTGACCGAACGCGATATTCTCAACAAAGTGGTCGCAACCGACACCGACATCCATGCGAAAACGGTGCGTGATGTGATGACGTCGAAAGTGAGGACGGCGTCGGAGGACGAAAATCTATTAGACTGGCTGCGGATTATGTCGAACGAACGGTTCAGGCGCGTTCCAATTGTCGACAAAGACGGGCGCCTCGTCTCTTTGATGACCCAGGGGGATTTCGTTTCTTACACATGGCCGCAACTCATCGAACAAGCCACAACGTTGGCAAAGGGAACACTCGGGCGCTTCTATCCAGTCGCGCTGATCTTGTCATCGTTCGTGATTTACACGCTGGCGCTCGTATTTGGCCTTGCAATACTGCGATAATCAGGTGAGCCGTTGATGCACGAGACGCGTCGGTGGGACGCGAAATAAAGCGGTATTCTTTCACGTCGATTTAAGTATAAATCTCGCGCGCGCCGGCCCGCACCTAAGCATATGCTGCAATGCACAAGTCCAATTGTTTTGGTGTGGTCTTTAGCCGCGCTGCGAGTGGAGTGGCTGCGATAAAGGAAAATATTTTCTGCTGTATCTTGAATTCGTGAAAAGTTGTACAACCATCTCCAAGCAGCTGTGCGGTTGATCCGTCGGCGGTTGGTCTTGCAATTGAAACTCAATCTGGGGCAACAGCATGGAAAACTTGTCTTTGGGTCAGTACGAACTGATCTACAACTCACTATCATTTGGCATTGCGACCATGGGAGCCGCAACGCTTTTCTTCTGGTTGAGCAGAGGTAGCGTCGCGCCACAATATCGCGCCGCCTTGACGATAACTGGCCTTGTGACCGCGATTGCGGCGTATCATTACTTTCGCATATTTGAGAGCTGGGGTGCGTCCTTCGACGTTCAATCGCTAGCCAACGTCACCGATCTGAACCAAATCGTGCCCGTTACGGGAGAGAAGTTCAACGACGCATACCGTTATGTGGACTGGCTTTTGACGGTGCCGTTGTTGCTGGTTGAGCTCATATTGGTGATGGGATTGGCGCGCGCCGCGACCATCTCGAAAAGTGTGCGTCTCGGCCTGGCTGCGACTGCAATGATCGCACTAGGCTATCCTGGCGAAATCGCCTCCGACGCTGGCCAGCGCGTTTTGTGGGGCGTTTTATCAATGATCCCCTTCTTATACATTTTGTATGAATTGTTTGTTGGATTGCGCGGATCGATCAATCAACAACCCGCAGCTGCAAAAGGATTGGTCGGCATTGCAGTTTGGGTCACCATCTTGTCATGGTCGTTCTATCCGATCGTTTACTTCGCGCCATTGTTCACCGGCGCCGAAAGCTATGCGCTGCAAGATTTGCCGGCAAATGCGGTCGTGATCATCCAAGTGGGTTACACGATTGCCGACATCGTTGCTAAAGCTGCCTTTGGGGTGCTCATCTACATGATCGCCGCCGCAAAGAGCCAAGACTGGATCGCGCGTCAGTCGGGCGGAATGGCGGCTGCGCCAGCCGAGTAGGCGTGCTGGGCCGACGACGCTACTGATGCGTCGTCGGCCATTCACTACGCGGGAGCACACGACATGCCAGACGTCACTTCGTCACTGCTGCGAATGGATCGATCGCTCGAGCGCCTTGAACGTACGATGATCGCGTTGTCTGGGAGTGGGCCCATTATCCGTGAGGCCGTCACCTACCATCTGCAATCGGGCGGGAGGCGCGTGCGGGCCAAACTCGCACTTGAAGCTTGCGCCGCTTTGGGTGTTGAGGCGGACACGGCCGTCTTGATCGCAGCGGGCTGCGAGCTTTTGCACAATGCCTCACTCATCCACGATGACTGTCAAGATCAAGATCATGAACGCCGCGGTCGAGCGGCGGTTTGGCGCACTTACGGCGTCAACATCGCGATATGCGCAGGTGATCAACTGATATCTTCCGCCTATGCCGCACTGGCGAGTGCGCCAAACTCCGGTTCAGCGTTGGTGAGGGCGGCGCATGAGTGCGTCGCTCAAGTCATAGAGGGCCAAGCGCACGATTTGGTTGCGCGCGGCGATGCAACAGTCAACCAAGAGGATTATCGCACCATTGCAACAGCCAAGTCGGCTCCGTTGCTTTCACTTCCTTTGCGCTTGGCGCTCATCCAGGCTGGTCGCCAAGACGCGTGTGAATTGGCCGAGGCGGCCGTCGCGCACTTTGCCCTGGGATACCAAATCCTCGACGACATCCAAGACGTGGAACAAGACCGAGCCGCAGGTGATAGCCTCAACCTGGTTCTGATCCTTGAGCGCACAGCGCAAGAATCGTCATCGGCTCGTGACGCAGCCGCACAACGGGCAATGTTCGAGCTAGACCGCAGTATCAATCTTGCGTCGGAGTTGCCCAACGGCACAGGTGCGTTACTCCAATCATACGCCAGGGACATGGCGGCGCAATTGACCTTCAATACTAAGCATGCGGGGTCTCTGGCGCCGGCATGACCAAAGCAGTCGTCATTGGTGGCGGATTTGGGGGGCTGGCTGCTGCGCTTCGGCTGCGTGCGAAGGGATATCAAGTCCAGCTACTCGATCGCTGCGGTCAATTGGGCGGACGCGCTCAGGTGTTCGAGCGCGGTGGATATCGACACGACGCTGGCCCCACCGTGATCACCGCCAAGTTTCTGTTCGAAGAGCTCTTTGCTTTGTTCGATCGACGATTGGACGATTATCTCCGGCTGGTCGATCTGTCGCCCTGGTATCGCTTTTGTTTTCCCGACGGCGAAACCTTTGATTACGGCGGCACGGTGGACGACACGCTGGCCGAAATTGCACGGTTCAATGTGGCTGACTTGGCCGGTTACCGGGCGTTGCTTGCTGAGTCGAAACGCATTTTTGATGTCGGCTTCACTCAACTCGCCGATGTACCCTTTCACGACTTCACCGTCATGGCGCGACAACTCCCCAACCTTTTGCAACTAGGCGCGCGACGCAGCGTATGGTCGCTGGTCAGCAAGCACATCGCGGACGACCGGCTGCGCCAAGCCTTCTCAATTCAACCGCTGCTTGTCGGCGGCAATCCCTTTGACACCACCAGCGTATACGGACTGATCCATTATCTGGAGCGTGAGTGGGGGGTCCAGTTCGCCATGGGCGGAACCGGGGCGATCGTCAACGCGCTTGCCCGGCTGATGGACGAAGTTGGCATATCGGTCCGCCTCAACACCGAGGTTGACCAGATCCTCATTGAAGACGGCGCCGCTGTGGGCGCACGGCTCGCCAATGGCCAAATCATCCGTTCTGATATCGTTGTGTCCAACGCCGATGCGGCGCATCTCTACAAGCACATGGTCCCGCATTCCGCGCAATCACTCGGCGTCAAGGTTAAGCGCGCTGCAGCGCGTTATTCGATGGGCTTGTTTGTCTTGTTCTTTGGAACCGCGCGCCAATACGACCATGTCGCGCACCACACCATCTGGCTTGGCCAGCGGTATAAAACGCTGTTGCATGACATTTTTAATCGAAAGATTTTGGCTGACGATTTTTCGTTGTACGTGCATCGCCCGACGGCGACGGACCCGAGTTTCGCCCCGCCGGGCCATGACAGCTTTTACGTGCTGGCGCCGGTACCCAATCTGCAAGCGGATGTTGACTGGTCCGTCGCCGGGCCTCAGCTGCGTGATCGCATTGTCGCGGCGCTCGAGCGCAGTCTTTTGCCCGGACTGTCCAAGGTCATTCGCGAAGATTTCTGGATGACCCCAGAGAACTTCCAGCGCAACTATCTCTCACAACACGGCGCCGGCTTTTCCATTGCGCCTCATCTGACGCAATCAGCCTGGTTTCGCTTCCACAACAAAGCCGAAGGTCCCAAAAACCTCTATTTGGTTGGCGCGGGCACACATCCCGGCGCGGGTATGCCGGGCGTGTTGTGCTCAGCGAAGGTCGTCGACCGCCTTGCGCCAAGGGTCGGTTCCACGCCCAAAATTGCCGGACAGCCCATGTTGGAGGCGGCGCAATGACCATATCGGCCAGTTCGGCCGCTGACTTGGGGCAAACGGCCTTTTCGCCCCAAGAGATTTTGAGGCGAAATGGGCGTTCGTTCCATTTTGCGTCCAAGTTCTTGGGACGCCGCCATGCACAGCGCGCCGCCGCCGTGTATGCGTTCTGCCGCCATGTGGACGATGTGGCCGATGGGGCGCACCAAAGACATGTTGCACGTAACGCATTGCAGCGTATTGACCTCGAATTGGCGCAAGGCCGGTCCGATCACCCCATAGTGGCGTCGTTCCTCGACTGCGCCAATCGCATGAACCTCGACCTTCAGATCGCGCATTTACTCGTTCAAGGCGTCCGCACCGATCTTGACGAAGTGCGTATTGCGAGCCCCGACGAACTTGTCAGGTATGCCTATCATGTGGCCGGTGTGGTTGGGCTGATGATGTGTTCCGCACTTGATGTGCAGGAGCGCGAGGCTCACCCGTTTGCCATCGACTTGGGTATTGCGATGCAGCTGACCAACATTGCGCGCGATGTCCTCGAAGATGCCGAAAATGGGCGCCGATATCTGCCGGGCGCATGGGTTCAAAACATCGAACCTGGGCAAATCATTCACGCCAATCAGGAAGACCATGTGGCGATCGCCATCGCCATTGAGCGCGTTCTTCATCTGGCGGAGCGGTACTACGCCAGCGCCCTTGGAGGCATGGCATATTTGCCGCCCCGGGCGCGGTTGGCGATCCTGATTGCAGCACGTGTTTATCGCGCCATTGGGGTCAAAATGATGCAACGCAACTGTTTACAGTGGCGTGAACGTACAATTGTATCGGGGCCAAGCAAGGCGGGATGGGCCGCGAAAGCGATGGGCTCTTTCGTTACAAATGGATCGATTCACACGCCCCCAAGTCAGCACGATTCAACCCTGCATGGTGCATTAAGGGGATTGCCCGGCGCCAACCATGACT
>CAZWVH010000075.1:0-12674 GCA_964636945.1 uncultured Caulobacterales bacterium
CCTGGGTCCCACCGCGCTTGCTGGCGCAAGCCGGTGGGAAGCGAATACCAAATAGACAAAACACACCACCGATTTATGGCGATCGATGCAGTCCATGTGTTCACTGCACCCTAAAACGACAACGCACCCCCCCCTTACAGTGGGATATTGTCGTGTTTCTTGGCGGGATTGGTCTGTTGTTTGTTCTTTAAGGACCGGAAGGCCCGGATCACGCGGCGGCGGGTCTCCGACGGCAAGATCACATCATCCAGATAGCCACGCTGGGCGGCGACGAACGGATTGGCGAACCGGTCCTCATATTCCTTCACATGGGCCGCCATTTTTTCTGGATTCTTCAAGTCCTCACGGAAGATGATCTCGGCCGCGCCCTTGGGCCCCATCACCGCGATTTGGGCGGTGGGCCAGGCATAGTTCACGTCGCCCCGAATGTGTTTGGAGCTCATCACGTCATAGGCGCCGCCATAGGCCTTGCGCGTGATCACGGTCACTTTGGGCACGGTGGCCTCGGCATAGGCGAAGAGCAACTTAGCGCCGTGCTTGATCAGACCGCCATATTCCTGCTTGGTGCCCGGCAGAAACCCCGGCACGTCCACAAAGGTGAGGATCGGGATGTTGAACGCATCGCAAAAGCGCACAAACCGCGCGGCCTTCTTGCTGGCGTCAATGTCGAGCACGCCGGCCAAGTTCAGCGGCTGATTGGCCACCACGCCAACGGTCGAGCCTTCAAGGCGGATGAAACACGTGATGATGTTGGTCCCATGGGCGGGAGCGAGTTCGAACAAATCGCCCTCATCAGCAACCGCCTCGATGACATCCTTCATGTCATAGGGGGCATTGGGATTGTCGGGGATCACGCGGTCCATGGCCTCGTCAATGCGGTCAGCATCGTCAAAGGTCTCGATCACCGGCGGTTTTTCCCGATTGGATAACGGCAAATAGGTGAACAAGCGGCGCATCTGCATCAGCGCTTCGTAATCGTTGGCGAATGAGCCGTCGGCGACGCCCGATTTTTTGGCGTGCACGCTGGCGCCGCCAAGTTCTTCGGCCGTGACGATTTCGTTGGTCACCGTTTTCACCACGTCCGGACCGGTGACGAACATGTAGGAGGTCTGCTCCACCATGAAGATAAAATCGGTCATGGCCGGGGAATAAACATCCCCGCCCGCGCACGGGCCCATAATCACGGAGATTTGGGGCACGACGCCGGAAGCGAGCACGTTCTGAAGGAAAATATCGGCATAGCCGGCAAGGCTCGCCACGCCTTCTTGGATGCGCGCGCCGCCGGCGTCATAGAGCCCGATCACCGGCGCACCATTGCGCATGGCCATGGCGTTGATTTTGACGATCTTTTGCGCATGGGTCTCTGACAGCGATCCGCCCAGAACCGTAAAATCCTTAGCGAACACATAAGTCTGGCGGCCATTAATCGTGCCCCAACCGGTGACCACGCCATCACCGGGCACGCGCTTGTCGCCCATGCCGAAATCGGTGGTGCGGTGTTCGACGAACATGTCGTATTCTTCGAAACTGCCCTCATCGAGCAGGATGGCAAGGCGTTCGCGCGCGGTGAGCTTGCCCTTCTCGTGTTGGGCGGCGATGCGGCGTTCGCCGCCGCCTTGTTCAGCGGCCGAACGGCGGCGATCGAGTTCGTCGAGAATATCTTTCATGGGGCGGGCCTCCCTAAACCACATTGTTAGGGCTAGCCCGAGTTTTGACCGTTAGCAAATTGAGAAGATTGTTCTCAGGAGCGCTCAATCGTCCAAGTTACGCTTCACATTGCCCACTGCACGGCCAAACAATCGAAACACGATCCACACGCCCACGCCAAAGGCGGCCCACATCAGACCAATGGCCACCCCGCGCGCCGCATTGGCCATACCGCTTGGCAAATAGCTATTGAGCCAGTCGAACGCGCCGTTGAAGGACGAAAATGGCAATCCGGTTTGTCCTGTGATGACAGCCATGAGACCAACGCCCACAGCGACTCCGAGGAAAAATGATGTGGTGCGTTCATTCATAGCGCCAGCCTTGCGCAGCAAACGGGCTATCAGTCTGCCTGACCCGCTCGTTGGACGCAAATCAACGTCATGGGGCCAATGCACGCAAGAGCTTTTCCACCGCCACCAGCTCGTCGAGCAGTCCGGCGGCGCGCTTGGCGGCTTCGTCGTCCTGGCCCCAGTGCTCTTCTTGATAGATTTCATCAATGCGGCTGGCGGCGAAGGCGTCAATGGCGTTCAGCCTACCGCGCTCCAACGCCAATGCGAGCACCGCTGAATGTAAAACCCCCGCGGCGTGCAACGTGGCGGTCAGGCGCACATCATCCATGGTAAGCGCCAAGTCGCGCATGCGAGCGAGGCTGTCGGCTGGCTGGTCGACAGCCAAAATGCCCTGCGCCGGCAGCAAATGCACACCCAGCGCCTCTTCCGCCCACACTCTTAGCGGCGCCCAGCTTTCCTCTTGTCGCGCCTGAAGCGTCTCGTCGGTGTCGGCCAGATGGCACACCACGTCGGTTTCAGCGTACTTGGCCAGCGTGTCGGCCGACTCATCGCGCGCTGCGGGCATGTGGTCCAAGGCCACATTGATCAAGCGCGTGATCGGCATGGTCTCGGGATTGACGGTCGCCCCTTGCGCGTCCCATTCGTCGGCGAGCAATTGCGCCGCATCGCGTGTGGGCGCGTGCAACGTAAATCCCTGCGGCGTCTTGACGGCGCGCCCATCCAGACGCACGCCGAAAGCGCCGCCATCCGGCTCGACCGAGACTGCTTTATAAAAACGATTAATGGTTGTTGTCGTCACCGTCAGGTCCTTCTGTGTGCTCACGGTCAGCACGCGCTTCGTCCTGTTCCGCAAACCGTTCGCCCGGGCGGCGAGCACGACGGCGTTCACGGGCGGAGCCCCAGCCGTCGCGTTGTCGAGATTTCACATTCATTGCGCTTAACGCGGTTTGTATGCCCGCGCCAATGGCCAGCGCCAATACCGCCAACATCACCAAGAGCCACCGGTCCATGGGCGTCACCACCGGGCTTGCCCGCCTCTGCAATCAATGCAGGGCGGCATCACACGCTCTCAAAAGGATCGAGCGCTGCAGGATCGTCGTCATCAAAGCCAAGCAAAGCAAACGCTTTCGCCATGTGCTTGGGCAAAGCCGCCCGCACTTCCAGCGTTCCCTTACCTGACGGATGCGGCAGGCGGATGGCGCGCGCATGCAAGTGCAATTGGCGAGACAGGTCATCCACCGGCTCGCGATCACAGCGATATTTGCCGTCCCCTGCAATGCTCGTGCCCAAGAGCGACATGTGCAGGCGTAGTTGGTGGGTGCGGCCGGTCTCGGGGCGTAGCGCGACCCAGGCCGCCCGCTTGGCGGCGCGCGCAATGACGGCGTAGGTCGTGCGCGCATGCACCGCATCCGGTTCGCCATGGCGCGCGGGAACCATGATCTCGCGCCCCTCACCCTTCTCGCCAGATTTGCCTTTGCGCACAAAGCCCTTGACCTCGCCGCGCGCGGGCGTGGGCGCGCCTAGTGTCACCGCCCAGTAAATCTTGTCCGCGCGATGGGATTGAAACGCTTTGGCCAGATTGGCCGTGGCGGCTGGCGTCTTTCCGAGAAGAAGGACGCCTGAGGTGTCCTTATCCAATCGGTGAGCCAGACGGGGAGGCTCGCGCGGCGCGGTAAGCGCGGGCGCCAGCCCATCCACATGTCGCGTTGTTTTGCTGCCGCCCTGGACGGCAAGACCTGGAGGTTTATTGAGCACGATGACGTACTCATCTTCGTAAATGACCAAGGACCGAATGAACTCGGCGTCACGGTCACTGATCATAAGCGAGCTTTTGGCCTGGGGCGTGGCCGCTTCATCCAAGCCCAGCGGCGGCACCCTCACCGTTTGCCCCGCTTCAATGCGTTGATTGGCCTTGGCGCGCGCGCCATCCACACGCACTTGGCCCGTCCGCAAGAGCTTCTCCAAGCGCGCGTGCGACAGGCTGGGATAGCGCCGCTTAAACCACCGGTCGAGCCGGGCGCCCGCCTCGCCCTTGGTGACGGCGATATGATCAACACCGCTCATGCCAACACCCGACGCATGAGGAGGATCCCTAGCGCCAGCCCGCCGATTGAGGCGATGAGGGACGCGCTAACATAACCAAAGGCCAGCAACCAATCGCGGCGCTCTAGCATTAAAAACACCTCAAGCGAAAATGCGGAGAATGTGGTGAAGCCGCCCAAAAGCCCAACGCCCAGAACCAAGCGCGCCTCGCGCGCGGGAAGTCCAAGCAAACCATCGGGCAAATGGATCAGTGCTTGGATCAGCACGCCCATCAACACGCCGCCCAAGGCGTTGGCGCTGAGTGTGCCCCAAGGAAAGGCCGTTGGTCCGAGGGAGCGCAGGGCGATCAGGCCGAGCCCATATCGCGCGCTGGCCCCCAACGCGCCGCCCGCCGCCACGAGGACAAAACTGTTCACGACACGTCGTCCAGAGTGGGCGTCGACACCCGTGTCGCCAAAGGTGTCGCCAAGGGTGTTGTCAGGCGGCTTACCCGTCCTTGGGCCACTCAAACGCTCCTGTCAGCCGAGTCATGCCCAATTGCGCGCAGTAGTTTTCCACTTCCGGCGGCGTAACGATATGCAAGGTGCAATCGGGATGAAGCTGGCGCACGGTGGCCCCGATCAGGTCACGCCCCACGCCATTGCCCTGGTGATCGGCGTCCACGGCTAAATCTGCGCAATAGCAGCAAAACACTTGGTCAGTGACGGAGCGGGCCATGCCGACCAACTTGCCGTCTTGTTCAGGATCGCGTGCGGTGACGATGAGGTCAGCGCCGGCCAGCATGGTCTCAATCCGTGCGCGGTTTTCGACAGGGCGGCGCGCCGCCAATCCCGAACGCTGAAGGATGTCCACATAATCATCAACGGACAGTTCAGGCTCAACCGCATAAATGATACTCATGCCTTCTCCTCTTTTTTCTGCGCACGCTGACGTGACCATTGCGCCAGTCGTTCACCAATCGCGATCTCACCGCCGCGGTTTGTGGGGTGATACAGGGTTATGCGTTCTAGGTCAGGGGGAAAATAATCCAAACCGGCAAAGCCGCCATCCACCCCGTGATCATACTCATATCCAGCGCCGTGACCCAGTTGCTTCATGAGTTTTGTTGGCGCGTTGACGGCATGAACAGGCGGAGCGAGCGATCCGTGTTCGCTCGCCAACGCCTGCGCGTCCTTCCAGGCGGAGTAGGCGGCATTTGACTTGGGCGCTGTGGCCAAATGCAACACGGCTTGAGCCAGGGCCAATTCCCCTTCCGGCGAACCGAGAAACTGATAGGCGTCACGCGCGGCGATGGCGGAAACGAGCGCAGTGTGGTCGGCTAGGCCAATGTCCTCGCTGGCCATGCGAACCACGCGTCGCGCAATGTAGAGCGGGTCTTCTCCGCCTTCGAGCATACGGGCAAGCCAGTAAAGTGCGGCGTCTGGATCAGACCCGCGCACCGCTTTGTGCAGGGTCGAGATTAAATCATAGTGGGCGTCACGGTCCTTGTCATAGGCTGGGGCGCGGCGCTGCACCAATTGCGCCAACCCCTTGACGTCTAATGGCGGTTCGCCATCCGGTAAGGCGGCAATCAGCTGTTCGGCCAAATTCAGGGCAAATCGTCCATCTCCATCCGCCATGGTCAGTAGCGCTTCGCGGGCTTGACCATCCAAGGGCAATGCGCGGCCCACATGGGCCTCCGCGCGCTCCAGCAATTGCGCCAAGGATGACGGTTCAAGCCGGCGTAACACCAACACCTGACAGCGCGACAGCAGAGCGCCATTGAGCGCAAAGCTCGGATTCTCCGTCGTGGCCCCGACCAGCGTCACCACGCCGCGCTCAACGAATGGCAAGAAACCATCCTGTTGCGCCCGGTTGAACCGGTGGATTTCATCAACGAACAACAACGTCTTGCGGCCCATCCGGCGATGCGCTTCAGCGGCGTCAAACTGGGCGCGTAAATCCTTCACGCCGGAGAACACCGCTGACAGTGTCGCAAACTCGAGACCGGCCTCGGCCGCCAATAATTGGGCGATGGTGGTTTTGCCCACCCCCGGGGGGCCCCACAAGATCATGGAGGACAACTGCTTGGCCTTGAGCATCCGACTTAAGGCGCCCTCAGGACCAAGGAGATGACTTTGGCCCACGACCTCGGTCAGCTTTGAGGGTCGAAGCTGATCGGCCAGCGGACGTGCGCTCTCAGCCGCCTCATCTGCACCCGCCGAAAACAAGTCCTGACCCGCCACCATGAAACAATCGTCGCCCTAATCGGTCAGAACCGCAAGCGGATCTGAGTGCGTTGACCACCCTGGACAATAATCAAACGCCATGAGCGCAATCCAGAAAAGCGATTGGCCGCCTCTTGGAGTTGCTCGGTGGTCTCTATGGTTTCGCCCTCCAATTCCTCAATCAGCATGCCTGGGCGGAAGCCATAATAGCGCGCCGCCGAACCGCGCTGCACGTCGACCACAGCCACGCCGCGCACCATGGGATCAATGCCCACTTCCTCATTATAGGCCGGGGACAGATTGACCACCGTGGCCCCTTGGAGTGGGTGTGGTCCTTCAAGAGCCCGCTCGTCGCGCGCGGGGATTTCAGGTGGCGCCGTCGCGCTAAAGGTGAGATCGCGCGCTTGGCCATCGCGCCAAATGGTCAGGTCAACGCGGGTGTCCAAATTGATGGTCGCCAGCTGAAACCGCAAAGCGTCCTCGTCATTGATTTCATTCCCAGCGATCGCCAGTATGACATCGCCGGACTGAACACCCGCTTGCGCCGCGGGGCCATCGGGAAAGACGTCGTCAATGAGAACGCCTCGGGGGCGGTCTAGGCCAAGCCCCTCGGCGAAATCGCGGGTCACAGCCTGGCCTTTGGCCCCAAACCATGGCCGGATGATACGGCCCTCGGTCAAGGCGGACTCCACCACGCGGCCGACCAATTCGGCCGGGATTGCAAAGCCGATCCCGTTCGAACCGCCAGACCGGGAAAAAATGGCGGTGTTCACGCCCACCAGTCGACCGTCCAAATCCACCAAAGCGCCGCCCGAATTGCCAGGATTGATCGCGGCGTCGGTCTGAATAAAAAACGAATAGTCCGATACGCCCGCCGCCGTGCGGCCCAATGCAGAAACAATTCCATTGGTCACGGTTTGACCCACGCCAAACGGATTGCCGATGGCGAGGACCAAGTCGCCCACCGCCAATGAGCCGGTGTCGGCCAGCTCCAGTGCGGGCAGATCTTCACCGCCGGTGTCGATGCGCAATACAGCCAGATCCGTGCGGTCGTCGGCGACAATCAGCTCGGCGTCAAACTCGCGGCGATCATTGAGCACCACGCGCAGATCCAGCGCGCCCTCCACCACATGATTGTTGGTCACCACCACACCGTCTTCGCGCAAAATGACGCCCGAACCCAAAGATTGTTGGATGCGTTCACGCCCGCCAAACGCGCGATCATCAAAAAACCGGAAAAACGGATCGTCAGCGAAGGGGGAGTAAGACCGCGTCTGAACCACACGGCGGGAATAGACATTGACCACAGCTGGCGCCGAACGGCTGACCACCGGGGCGAAGGACAATTTCAACTGCTCAGCGGATTCAGGCGGTCGACGGTCCTGAGCAGCGCCTTCAGGACTGCCGGTCAAGGCAATGGTCGCGATCACAGATAAGGTGAGGAGACGCGCACACCACGCGCGATGACGCAATTGTTGGGACATCGACCACCTGTTGTTCCGGGCGCGGCGCTGTGTCCGCGCCTCCATATGTAGAGGCGTAGCCTAGCAACGTGAAGACGGCGCCATGAAGATGGCGGGATCGTTAGTGTGACCGCTTAATTGCCTTCCACATTGGCGGGACCAGCCCGTGAACGCAGCGCCCACATAATCCCCCAACAGACGAACGCCGCCAGAATGACCGAACCCAACACCACTGGCCCCACTTCGATGGCGGTGTCAGCACCAGCCAGGCTCGGGATGGCGAGCGCCAAAAACACGCTGATGAACAGGCCAATGAGCGCCCGCATCACGTCCGAAATCACGTCGAATATGGCCACGCCCAAGGGGCGCACGCTGATCATGGCGTTGATTGCCAATTCCCGCCCGGCCAGCAGCCCCAGAAAGACCCAAGTCGTGCTCATGGGGATGTCGCTGATTTCTTTAAAAATCAGTAGTATGGTACCGTAAATGAAGTCCACCAGCGTGGCGGCCCGAATATCGGTGGTATTGGTTTTTGTTAACACGATCTTCTGGATTTCACCGCCGCGCGTGGCGAAGATGATGGCGTGCAACAGCAACATCACCAAAGTGGCGAAGATGATCATTGTGGGATCGAATGACACCATGGTCTCGCCGTTGACGCTGTCAGTCGCGCGCGGCAGGAACACAAAAATGTTCGCCAAGTCCTGCTCCAGCCACTGCCACCACAGATAGCTGGTCGAGGCCCATTGCAGCACAAACCACCACGGCGCATGGCCGGTGCTTTTGGTATCGTGCACCCAGCGTTCAAAGACGCGCGATACCGCCACATACACCACAGCGCCGGCGCCAAACGCCACCAAATAACCCAAGCCTGACTTGATCAGCATGGAGTTCAGCACGCCCTCGGTGGCCGCGCCGCCCGTGAGCGTGAAAATGGTCAACACCAAGAAGGTGGTCGACACGGGAATGCCAAAGCGCGTCAGGAATAACAGCACCAGCGGCGGCGCCACATGGTACCATTCCACACCGCCCACCGGGTCAAACGCCGCCCACCAACCCGGCCGTTCACCATCAGGATCAATGGCCGGATAAGGAATGGAGTTCAAACGATCAAAGGCGATGTCGCCGCCGCCACGGGTCCAACCCACCACCATCACAGCCACGATGATGCCGCTGGCGAACAGCCACAAAAGCCACCAGGGCCGCTTGGCGTTGGAGGCGAGGAACGTCCCGAGCGTTTGGATCGCATCATTGGCGACGATGGAGTAGGCGCCGAGCAAAAAGCCGACAATCGCGAACAATTCCAGCGGTTGACCGCTCAGTGTCATGGCATCCCCTCCAACCGGCAATGCGGGTCTACGCGGTGTTCCATAGTCTGGGTGGAGGCACAACGGCGAACGGGATCAGGCCTGAGAATTTCGCAAAACTGTCACATTGGGTGCAGCAACCATAACCAGTCGCCATGAGGGCTAGAGCGCCGCGACGCCCAACGGAATTCGCCTGATCGCGGCAATGGCGGGCATGTCCACGCCATGCGCCACCCTACCGAGTTCGCGGGTCGTAATTACGAAGCGTAAAGTTCGCTAGGGTCCTCAGCCTCAACACGGGCGCGATCGGACTTGCCTTTGGCCTCTTCGTCGCGATCGACAAACTCGATCACGGCCATGGGCGCGGCGTCGCCATAACGATAACCGGCTTTGAGCACCCGGATATACCCGCCCTTGCGCTCTTCATAGCGCGGGCCGAGCACGTCAAACAACTTGCCCACCATTTCCACATTGCGGATGCGCGAAATCGCGATCCGGCGCGAAGCCAGATCACCTTTTTTTGCCAGCGTGACGAGACGCTCAACAAACGGGCGCAATTCCTTGGCCTTGGGCAGCGTGGTGGAAATCTGCTCGTGCTCAATCAGCGACGACGCCATGTTCGCCAGCATCGCCCTGCGGTGCTGGGAAGTCCGATTGAGTTTGCGACGGGCGACGCCGTGGCGCATGGGGAACTCTCCTTTGCCGCACGGAGCGTTTGGGCGCGGCGATCATTGCGATCAGCGCCCACGGCCATCCATGCCTACTTCATCAAATCTGGTCTTCGTACCGACGAGCCAATTCGTCAATATTGTCCGGCGGCCAATTGGGCGCCTCCATGCCAAGATGGAGACCCATTTGAGCCAGCACTTCTTTGATCTCATTGAGCGACTTGCGACCGAAGTTCGGGGTCCGCAACATCTCGGCTTCAGACTTTTGAATCAAGTCGCCAATGTAGACGATGTTGTCGTTCTTCAAACAGTTGGCCGAACGCACGGACAATTCCAGTTCGTCCACTTTCTTGAGGAGAGCCGGATTGAAGTCGAGTTCCGGGCGCGTGTCGGCGGCCTTTTCCTCTTGGGGCTCTTCAAAATTGACGAAGATCTGAAACTGGTCCTGGAGAATGCGCGCGGCAAAGCCCAGTGCGTCTTCAGGAGTGACCGAGCCATCCGTCTCAATGTCCATGATCAGCTTGTCATAGTCGAGCACTTGACCTTCGCGGGTGTTTTCCACGCGATAAGCCACACGGCGCACCGGGCTATATAGCGCGTCCACGCCAATCAAACCGATGGGCGCATCATCCGCGCGTGCGCGGTCCGCCGCCACATAGCCCTTGCCGCTGGCGACAGTGAGCTCCATGCGCACCTCGGCGTCCTCATCCAGCGTGCAGATCACATGATCAGGATCGAGGATGTCCACGTCGGCGGATTCTTCGATCATGCTGGCTGTGGCCGTGCACGGACCGGAGGCCTTCAAGATTAACCGCGTGGGATGATCGGAATGCACGCGCAACGCCAAGTTCTTTAGGTTGAGGATGATGTTGATCACATCCTCACGCACGCCATCGATGGAGGAAAACTCGTGCACAACGCCATCAATCTGCACCGCCGTCACCGCGCCGCCCTGCAAGGACGACAACAGCACGCGACGTAGCGCATTGCCCAATGTCATGCCAAAGCCGCGCTCGAGCGGCTCAGCAATGATGGTCGCCTCGCGCGCCGGGTCGTGCCCCGGCTCGATCACAGGCTTCATCGGGCGGATAAGTTCTTGCCAGTTCTTTTCAATCACTGGGTTCGATCCTTTGTCTGATCGTGAAACGATCCCCACTCGTGTACGAGGCTAGACGCGCCGGCGTTTAGGCGGGCGGCAGCCATTATGCGGCACCGGCGTCACATCGCGAATGGTCGTGATGGTGAAGCCGATAGATTGCAGAGCGCGCAGCGCCGATTCCCGGCCTGACCCCGGTCCGGAAATATTCACTTCGAGCGTCTTCATGCCATGCTCAAGCGCTTTTCGGCCCGCGTCTTCAGCCGCCACCTGGGCTGCATAGGGCGTGGATTTGCGTGAGCCCTTAAAGCCCATTCCACCCGCCGACGACCACGAAATGGTGTTGCCTTGGGCGTCGGTAATTGTCACCATGGTATTGTTAAAGCTGGCGTTAACATGCGCCATGCCTGAGGTGATATTTTTCTTTTCGCGCCGTTTGACCCGGCCGGTGTCTTTCGCCATCACGCCGCTCCGTTATTTCTTCTTGCCAGCGATCGGCTTCGCCGGACCCTTGCGCGTGCGCGCATTGGTGTGTGTCCGTTGGCCGCGCACAGGCAAGCTGCGACGGTGACGCAATCCGCGGTAATTGCCGAGGTCCATCAATCGCTTGATGTTCATCGCCACGTCCCGGCGCAGGTCACCCTCCACCATATAATCGCGGTCTATGGTTTCGCGAATCTGAATGACTTCTGCGTCCGACAGTTCATTCACGCGGCGCTCCGGCGCGATCCCGACCTTGTCACAGATTTCTTGAGCCATGGCGGGGCCGATGCCATGGATATAGCGCAGCGCAATGAGCACTCGCTTATTCGTTGGGATATTTACGCCGGCGATCCGCGCCACGCCTCATCTCCTTGTGGTCAAAAAAATGGGCTCAGCGCCCGTTAGCAATGCCAGAGTAAACCGCCCTTCTACAGCCTCATGCGCGTCCGTCAAGCCGGCACAGCGTCCAGCGCCGCGCAAATGGCTGTAAACACCTCGTCTGGCGAACGCATGCCATCCACAGTGCGCACTTTACCCTGGTTCTCATAATACGGCAGCAACAGTCCCGCATACTCGCCATAGCCTTTCAGGCGGTGCAGAAACGTGTCCAATTCGTCGTCGGTGCGTCCCTCTTCAGCAAGACGTTTTTCCACCCGTCCAACCAGTTGATCTTCATCCACCTTCAAATGCACCACCACATCCAGCGACTCGCCGCGACGGTTCAGCACCGCCTCGAGGGCTTCAGCCTGAGGCACGGTGCGTGGAAAGCCGTCAAAGATGGCGCCGCCGGCCGCGTCCGACTGGGATAAGTTTTCTTCAATCAGCGAAATCACAATCTCATCGGAGACCAGTTCGCCACGGTCCATAATGTCAGCCACTTTTGCGCCGAGCGGCGTTCCAGCGCTACGCGCCGCGCGCAGCATGTCGCCAGTAGCCAAGTGGGCCATGTTACGCTCGGCCGACAAACGTCGCGCCTGCGTGCCCTTCCCGGCCGCCGGCGGACCAAACAGGATGATGTTCATTTACGCCGACCCCTCAGTTTCGTCTTCTTGATCAGGCCTTCATACTGATGAGCCAGCAAGTGTGACTGAACTTGGGAGACGGTGTCCATGGTCACCGTGACAACGATCAACAGGGATGTCCCACCGAGATAGAATGTCTGCAGATTCATTTGCCCAAATAGGAAATCGGGCAGCACGCACACAAACGTCAAATACGCTGCGCCAATCACGGTGAGCCGCGTGAGCACATAGTCGAGATACTCCGCCGTCTTCTTGCCGGGACGGATCCCAGGCAGAAAACCGCCATACTTGCGCAGATTGTCGGCGGTGTCCTCTGGGTTGAAGACGATGGAAGTGTAGAAGAAGCAGAAGAAAATGATCATCGCCGCATAAAGCAGCAGATAGAGCG
>CAZWVH010000076.1:0-12549 GCA_964636945.1 uncultured Caulobacterales bacterium
CGCGCTCAAGCAGCGAGCGCAACGTCGCGAGCGATAGCGCAAAAAATGATGGTGCGGGCGAGAGGACTGACCTCGAACCGCACCCGCGCTCAAGCAGCGAGCGCAACGTCGCGAGCGATAGCGCAAAAATGATGGTGCGGGCGGCCGGACTTGAACCGGCACGATCATAATGATCGAGGGATTTTAAGTCCCTTGCGTCTACCAATTCCGCCACGCCCGCATGGATCGCTTGGGAAGCGTTCAGCTTTTCACATCCTTCTGTCGGGGTTGCAATACAGCTTGCAGGGCGCAGCCCGCGCCAGGTTTGGCCAAATGGCTCACAGCCGCTCATGGCGCCATTCAGCAAACCCCAGGTCGCAGATAAAGCGTTCGGCCTGCGTCGCGGAATCCGGTTCGAAACGAGACAGAATATCGTCTGAGTGCAGCCGCTTTTTTTGATGGGCGTAATTTGCCGCATCGAATGGGATCTCCAAGAGCGCGGCGACCTGCGCGGGACCGTGTTGGGCCACATCCTCATAGCTGATGTCGATCACAGGGCCCCGGGCGCACTGGCGATAGAATGCGAAGCGGTCCGCGTCATTGGCCAAATAGTATTCAAACGCGTGTTGATCGAACGTGGCCTTGAAGTCGGCAAGAAAGTCAGTTTTCCGGTGAGGCGCCGCATTCCATACGCCGCTTTTGCGCGCCAGCTGCGCGGACGAAAAGTGCGCGAGCTTGTTCTTGCGCTCCAAGATGACCTTGTAAACGTCCTCATCCTCGAGCATGGCCCGACAGACATCAGGCTGTTGTTCACGCCACATCTTAAAGCCGACCGCTAACGTGTTGTCGGGCGCAAATTCTAGGACAGAGCGGGCAAATCCAGTGGGGTCGCCAGCAAAGACGGCCATATCGCGCGCCTGACGATATGCGGCCAAGACATGCTTGTCGGCTTGCTCATGGAAAATTTCGCCATGGCAAATGACACCGTCCAATCGATTGCATGCTTCGGTCAGCAGCGAAGAACCGGAGCGCGCCGCGCTGAGAATGACAAATTTTTTGTGCTGATTCATTGCCGGGCCTTAGCGACCTCTTGCGGCGCACTCAAGTGTTCATTGCCGTTTCGGCCGCGCACAGTGCAAACGCGCCGCCAGCTCAAACACGCTCATGCATCTGGTGAACACACTGACGGGAGACCGAGCATGGCTCAGCCTCCCCCTCACAATCGGCGCTTCGACAGCGCGAGTTTAGTACTGTGCTTTGAGCAACAGAACTTCCATCACCCGACGGGCATTATCCGACTCAATGTCGAGCAGTTGGCGGATCTCGTCGAGGAACTCAGCTTCGGGCTTCAACAGCTCGCCATCGGCCAAAATGATGTCCATGCAGTGTGCAAACACCGGCAGGCACATGTCAGCCGGCAGGGTTTCGCAGGCCTCCTTCAAGGCCGAGTCTGGCCGATTCTGAAAGCGCTCATTGACCACATCGTTGGCGGCGGACAGGTCGTTTGGCGACAATGACTGCAGCGCGCGCGAGCGGCGGGCAATGCCCATGATCACATCCGACTCGCTTTGATCGATGTTGCCATCGGCGCCGGCGGCGGCGAACAGGATGCCCAGAAACGCTTCAGGGATTGTCCATCCCGTATTGCGATGACGAAACTTGTCCGACAGCTTGTTGATATCGAACGGGCTGTGAGTTTCCACGGAGTGTGGCGTGAAAATGTTGACGGTTTGCGTCTTCATTGGGGTGATCTCTCTACCGAATATTCAACTGAAACGAACGCCAAAGCGTTGTGATGAATGTGACGTCCACAGCAATTGGGCGCCATGGACGTCATTGACCTGCTAGTAGACCAGATCCGGCTCGGCCGGTGGGTTCCACGTTTCTTCGGGTCCACGTGGACGCCAAGCCAAAATGCGGTCACGATCCGCTCTCAGGCCGTCAGAATAAGCCTGCAGGCTGGACTGCACATCATCGCGAGACACCACTTCGAACTCGGCGTCGTAGGTGGTCAATTGACCCAGCGAGTCACGAGCGTCCTCACGCAGAGGATTGTTCAGAAGCTCTTCAATTTCCGCTTTCAATTGACCGGCTTCCACGTTCAATTCGTGGAGTGCGCCATACTCCCTGCGCAGGCGGCGGGTCTCATCGACTTGTGAGCTTAGGGTCTCAATTTCCTGCGTCTGTTCGGTGATGATTTCGGAAATCACACGGTCCAGATTGCCCAGGCTCGGCGTATCGGCGTCTTCACCGCGCACATCTTGAAGGGCTTCAAGCACATCGCTGCGTTCACGGACCAATTCATTGACGGGACGCTCAAGGTCGCCCGCCGCCAGTGTATCGGCATTGGTCATGGGCTGAACCAAGCTGGCGATGCGGTCCCAGTCCTGACGGATTTTGGTGGTTTCTTCCACGTTCGACGCCAATTCGGCGCGGCCTGTGTCCTCTTGCTGTTGCAGCATCAAGCCCATCCACACAAGGCCAGCAATGGCCGCGATGAGCATGCCGAACAGCAACACGATCCAAACCGCAAGCTGATTGCGATTCTTGCGAACCGAAGCCAGCTCAGCTGCGCTTGGAACATCGTGAAAGACCTTGGGGCTGACGCGACGCGCGCCCTGGTCGCTGGATACGATAGAACTCATTTTGACACCTTTCCCATTCTCTGCACCGCCGCGTTAACCACGCAATTGGATTTCGTCGAATTTACTCTTGCTTTCACCAACTTGCGACTCCGCGGCGGCGCGCCCTCCTCAAAAAATGTAACGCCTGCTAGCGATTAGCTCATGCGAATATGTAATCGCCAACCGGCAGCGAACGCCACCGCTATGCACTGCACGCAAAGGCGTTATACCGTCTGTAGAAATCTCTCAAGGTTGTGAGCTCAACTCCCTCCGGCGTGTACCGCGTGTTCCGCGGATCGGGAGAGCATTGATCCACAATGATTTCTTGTCCAAAGCCCAACACGGCCTCATAAGGCAGCGGGCCCGGCATTCCCGGCCACTGGAAGCTTCTTTCCGACAGCGACGCGCCAGAGGCCAAATCGCGACCATTGCGGAAATCCTCACGAGCGCCACGCAAGTAATTCAACTTGGTGGCGCCAGGCCGATGGTGTTGGGCAAGTCGCAATTTGGACATCCCGCGCAAAAGGGCGCCTTCCGCTCCGCCACCGCCTTGGCAACGCTGTTCGATGAGACCTTCTGTGACGCTGACGCCCGCGCGCTTGATGTGCGCCAAGCATTGTTGACGGCGATAACGCGCTTCGCTGCCTTCCGCGACGGCGCGATCGGCATTCTCGACAGCGCTGTTGAGCGCCGTACGTGAGGCGGCCGGATCGATGGTGTCGATCACGCTGAGATAGTAGTAGGCCTCGGCGAGGTAATCGACCCCTTCCACAGTCCGATTTTCCCGACTGGCGCCGGTGGCGTCAGCAAAAGCGTCGCGCGCTTCAGAGAAGTTGTTCGAACCACTGGCGACCGCGCGGTTGAGGTAGCCCTCGCCCACTTTCACCAGGACCGGCATTGATGTGGGATCAACGCCACGTGCGCGCTCAAGCGACGCAAGAACGTCGTCTGAGCTGTAGACATCGGGCAATTGCTCCCGCAATGCGGCCTGATCAACCAGAGCTTGAGCCTCTGCAGCCGTGCTTGGGTTCAGTCCAAGGCCACGCGTGAGCGCTTCGTCGGCCTGACGATAACGACCAGCTTTGCGGTAGGCGCCAGCAAGCGCGAAATACCGGGCGGCAGACGGTTGGCTCACCGATTGCTCATAAAGGGTGATGGCCTGATCCAAATAAGCCGGCTCCTGCGGGTCCAATTGGACCGCACCCAAGCCACTCAGGCGTTCCGCCGCCTGGGCCTGCTTGAATTGAGCCTCAGCTTTGTCAGCGCCGCGCGCCAATTCCGCTGCGCGTCCGTAGGCGTCTTCGGCTGTGCGATAGTTGGCTTCGCGATTGACATTCGATAGCTCAGCCACGCCAAATTTCGCGTCGCCATAGCCCAGCCACCCGCGTTGATTCTGCGGTTGAGCGCTCGTGGTCTGCTCGAAATAGGTCGCCGCCCGAGCGTAAAGATCAACATTTTTCTGCGCCTCGGCGTCTCGTAAGAACTGCTCGCCTTCATTCAGCACAAAATTGGCGTTCGGACTGCTCGTGGTTTGACACGCAACAACACCAAAGGCCGAAACTAAAGCTGCCGCACCCAGCAATGCGCGACGCAAACCAACTCCACCAATAGCCATTATTGCCCCCTATTAGGTTTACGGTTGGATACGTTATGACTGAAAAAATTGGCTAACAAAAGAGTCAATTGGGTTAGCTTCCATTCAGCTGGCTAAAGCGGGATCATCTCGACCGCACTCCCAGCACGAATGGCTGGTGCGTCAATCTCTCTGCGGATCAAAACATCTGCACTGGCGAGCGCCGACAGTGAGGATGAATCTTGATTGCCGACGGGCGAGACCGTGTCATCATCAGCGTTGCGCGCCGCGCGCAAATAGGTCTCCCGATCGCCATTGGCGGCAAGATCAACTCCGGTGACCGCACGTCGGTAAGGCGTATTTTGGGATGCGCCTGTGAGCGCCGCAATCGCCGGCGCGACCAACAGACGCGCCACCACCAAGGCTGAAACCGGATTACCGGGCAGACCCAAGCAAGGCGTTCGATCCAATAGGCCAAACCATGTGGGCTTACCTGGCTTGACGGCGATTTTTTCAAAACCCAGTTGCCCGCCTTCAGCGGCGAATACCGCCCGCAAATGATCGTGATCCCCAACTGACGCGCCGCCAATGGTGATGACCAAGTCGCAGCTCCGTCCGCTGTTCAGCTTGTCGCGCACATCGTCGCGTTGGTCGCGCGCCACGCCCAATTCGACTGGCGCCCCGCCCCAGGCGCTGATCAAGGCGCATAATCCGGGTGTGACGGCATTATAGATTCGATTGGGGTCATACGGCTGGCCCGGAGCGATGAGCTCATCGCCCGTGGCCAACACGCCCACCCGCGGTTTTCGGAAGACCCGCAATTGCGACCACCCATCGGAGGCGGCTAACGCCACGGCCTCCGCGGTCAGGCGTTGTCCAACGGGCCAGAGCGTTTGGCCTGCCATCACATTGAGCCCTTCTGGTCGGATATGGCGGCCCGGCTGCGGGGCGTTACTCGTCTGAATCCACTCGCCTTCTCGCTCGGTGTGTTCTTGGGTCACAACTTGATTCGCGCCATGGGGAATTGCCGCGCCGGTGGAGACGCGCACGGCCTCGCCGGTTCGCAAGTCCGCGCCGAACGCTCGACCCGCCGCCGACTCACCGACCACACGCAGCCGGACCCCAGCGTTTCCGAATTCTGGTGAGCCCTGGAGATCCTGTGAACGCACGGCATATCCGTCCATGGCCGATAAGGGCCCAGCCGGTTGGGCGCGGCGCGCAATGATTGGCGCCGTCAACACGCGACCCGCAGATTGGTCCAATGTCACCACTTCATGATCGAGCGCAGCGAGGTGCGCCAACATTTTGTCGCGCGCTTCATCAAGTTTGATCATTCCGCTCATACACCAAATTCCTGGCCAGTCGTTAGATTCGGTCAAGCCCTTTCAGGTGCGATATGTGTGCAATGCTTGCGTGCTATTGACAAAGGAGCACATAAGCGGCGTCGTTGAATTAGTCTTGCCTGAGCAATCACTTCAGGCCATTTGCAGATGTTACGACTGAGGATGGAAACCTAGGTGGCCAACGATCCATACATGGTGCTCGGCGTAAGCCGGACTGCCTCGCAGGACGACATCGCTAAAGCGTATCGCAAACTGGCGAAACGCCTCCACCCCGATGTGAACCCGGGCGACAAGGCGGCTGAAGACCAATTCAAGGCGGTGAGTGCAGCTTACCAGCTTTTGGATGATCCCAAGCAACGCGCCCGTTTCGACCGCGGTGAAATTGACGCCACTGGCGCAGAGGTGCGCCGGCAACCATCCTACCGTCCCTATGCAGAGGCCGAAGGATCGCGGCGGTACACGTCCTCGCATGGACATAGCGAAGGCGAGGATTTTTCCGATTTGTTTTCCAGTATTTTCGGCGGCGGCAGACGTCGCGCAGACGGCATGCGGACGCGTGGACGCGATGTACGCTATCACATGAACGCCTCGTTTCTCGACGCAGCTATAGGCGCCAAACGCCGTATCACATTGGGCGACGGACAAACGGTCGACTTGGCGATCCCGCCCGGCGCCAGCGATGGCTCGATCCTGCGCTTAAAGGGCAAGGGCGAGCCCGGCCTTGGCGGGGGGCCACATGGCGACGCCTTAGTGGTGATCGATGTCGCGGAGCACCCCGTATTTCGCCGCGAAGGCGACGACATCATCATTGATCTTCCCATCACCATGGACGAGGCGATATTGGGCGCCAAAGTGGAGACGCCCACCATTTGGGGGCCGGTCACATTGACCATTCCCAAAGGGGCCAACACCGGGGATGTGCTGCGACTACGGGGTAAGGGTGTGAAAGCCACCAGTGGCGCCACCGGCGACCAGCGCGTCATGCTCAAAATTGCCGCACCAGATACAATCGATCAGGACTTAGAAGCGTTCATGACCCGCTGGCGGGTCAATCATGGTTATGATCCGCGTGCGCGGTTGCGCGGCATCACCTGATCTTCTTGGAAAAAAGCAAAATGTCGCACCGGAGGAGATGAAACTGAGAACTCCTACGATATTGCTATTTTTGCGTAATCGCCGAGTGGAAGAATTCCAGAGCCTGGAAGGTTGGCTTTCAACCCGGAGCGGTTAGTTCCGCTCTGCGCGCAAAACCAGACATAACAAACGCCGCACTCACCGGCAAAGTTTAGACCTAACAAGACATTCGTGCGATGTACCCCCAGTATCTCTTTCGATCGACACATGATCCATCACATGTCATCTGGGAGCTGGAAATCAGGAAGACGATTCGTATTGATGGCGGACACATCCAAATCTGTCGCCGACCCGTTCTTGATGAATGCTGCCATAATGAGATCTAAGCCGTCGAAGTTCGCTGCTGAATGCGACCCGCCCGGAAAGATAATGTGTCTTGCGTTTGGCAAGCCTGGTAGCATTTCCTCTGCGCCCTGAGGGGGTGTTGCAGGATCGAATGCGCCTGACACGAGAAGGACGGGTACATCGCTTTCCAAGGGAGTGAATAGGTCCTCGGGAGCCTGGCCGCGGGGCCAAACCGCAGCGACTTCCTGGAACGCGCGTGCGATCGTATCGCCAATAAACGCGCCATTCGCGTCCGCCAGGATAAGCGCCTCGGAAAGACGGGGCGCATCTTCGGCGGCGACAATGGAGAACGTCATGCCGCCATCGAGTTGCGTGGCGTACACAGTGGGCAATCGCGGAAGAAATTCAGCCCAGTCGGAAAAGTCGTTCTCGTTGGCGCTGGCGACCAAGCCCGGCAATCGGGCAAGCGCATAGGCGTTCATCATTTGCGCGCGGACCCCGAATACAAACGCGCCGCGCGTAATCTCGAATTGCATGGGCGCGCCAGTCATCGGGTGTTCTGTCTCGACTAACTTTGGTCTTTGCTCCAGAGCTTCGAGAACGGCGTGAAACTGACTTTCAAGATCGGGATAAGCGGATGCGCAGCCTGCGCTTGCCGCGCATTCGGCGAACAAGCGGTCGAGGGCCCTTTGCGGTTTTTGCCCGTAAGATAAGGCGATGTTGTCATCTGGCGGGCTGACGCCCTTCATGATGACGGCCCGGGCTTTTGCGCCATATCGCTTGAGATATAGTTGCGCGACCCGGGTCCCGTATGATGTGGCGTAAATGTTGATTTGGGCGGCGTTCAGCGCGGTGCGCACCGCATCAAGATCATCCACCGCTCGTGCCGTCGTGTACTGCGTCAAGTCGGCCCTAGCCGTGAGGCGGGGGAGCGCTGCAAGCCCCCATTCTGGCGGCATGTTCGTCTCAGGGCGGACGAATAGAAGTGCCGCAGTCGGTTCGAGGGAAAGTCGATTTGAGCCGCCTACGCCGCGTTGATCTATCAGCACGACGTCACGATTCTCCCGAATTGGGGCGAAGTACTCAGCGAAAAAGCGGCGCAGGTTCGGCGCCGCGATCGCCGACTGGCCTGGCCCGCCGGGAATAATGAAAAGAGGATCAGGTTCCGGCAAATTCCCTGTCGTTTTCAGAACCATAATCCGGATGGGAATTTCGCGGCTATCCGGGACATCAGGATTCTCCAGGACGTTCAGTACATGGCAAGAGACGTCACCGCTGATTTCGTGATCGGGGCAGGCGACATCTTGCAGGGAATTGATCGACGCTTTGCCAGCTGGATTCGAGACACATGCGGAAGCGCTCCAACCAAAGGCAATTATCAAGACCAGGCAAATCTTCTTCATCTGTCATTCTCGCTTGGAAGTTACCCCAAATTTGATCGCAAACGAGCGAGTTCGATGCGAATACTCATTGGGTTTTTACACACCTTTTTGCCAAGGGACCAGAGATTGGAAACGTCTGGCCAAATGCTGGCTTTTGGCTGGACCGCGCCTTTGCAAACGGGCTCGGAGTACGTCCGCAACGAGGATCAAATCGTCCTGTGTGCCAGCGTCCTACTTGGGGCGACTTAAGCTCAGTGAGTTAAGTCGCCCCATTTACGCCGCTCGCGGTTATTGAAACGGGCGCATAACCGGACACTCACGTGACCTGTTTTCTTCCATGACAAGAGCGCCTCATCCGGAGCATTTCGTCGATCGCCGACTACACCTCCGTCCGGATGCGGCGTCGACGTAACCCCCATCGCGCCGCGCCGTATAGGAGAGCGCCGATAGGGCCTTTGAAAAACAAGATCACCAAAGCCGGCAGTGTAATAAAGCGCGGAATGGCCTGCCTCCCTCTATCTCGAACGATAAGCCCGCCGACGAACAGGGAGAAGGCCAACGCTTCGAAATAGAGAAGAAACAAGACGTCGGGGTCGGAG
This sequence comes from uncultured Caulobacterales bacterium, assembly GCA_964636945.1. Classification (GTDB taxonomy): domain Bacteria; phylum Pseudomonadota; class Alphaproteobacteria; order Caulobacterales; family Maricaulaceae; genus CAZADA01. The sequence continues at coordinate 8,920 of CAZWVH010000076.1, forward strand.
AAGCGCGTTTGAATTCCTTCCAGTGAGAAAAGGCTGCCGCGCCTCGCTTGATGGTTCAGAAGTTCCTCCCAAACGGGAAGGGTCGCCAATGCTGAAGGAATAAACACACCACCAATCAAATACAGGCCCCGACCCATCCGCGCTTGCACGTTTAGGAAGAGCGCTGCAAGGATGCAAAGCCATCCCAATAAGATCGCATTGCCGAGGATGGAGAAGAGCACGTCATTTGCCATGACGCACCCTCTCAGGCTTTGGCCGCATTTGATCTATCACCAGATGCGGTTCTCCCGTCGAGATCTTTGCGATTGATCTCCCGTTTCTACCAATGACGCCTCGAATGCGGCGACGCCATGCCGAAAAGGAAGAGAAACCGACAACGTCGATCGGTGAGTCAAACGCAATTTCGACGCGCAAGGTTTGAGGGGAAACAGCCTGAAGACCGCGCAATTCGCCTTGGAAACTGTGACCGAGATATCGTCCGGTGACCTGTTGGCCGATACAGAGTTGGAGCGACTCCTTGGTCAAAACCGCCGAAGCGGTGTTCCAATCTCGAAAACCATACTCCTTTGCGATGCGTTCGAGGGCTGCGCTGTGGGAGATCGATTCGCCGTCTAGCAGGGCTTGCTCACGATAGCGTCTGGCCTCTCGTTTGAGGCGGGCGATAGAAACCTGACGGCGCTCATCCACCATGAAGGGCCTCCTTGGATTACTCGCTGAGTGGTCGATAGGGTCCGCGTTTCTACCGGTCAGCGTCGCAAGGGGCTGGGGCGAGAAGTCTTGAAAGCTTCACCTGGCCTAACGGCTGCGGACGGCTGGGGCTTTCTCCCAAGTTTCCCATTGCGTCGGTCAACAACGATTGTCAAGCCCGCCGGTTTGGTCCGGTATCAGTCGATCAGGACGGTAAACCAAATATCATCCCAGCGTCCTAAAATCGCCCATCTCGGTCGCTCGTAATATACTCTTTGAGGATGAAGCCGACTTCATCCTATCCAATCTGTGTCCAAGCAATTCGCCGCCAGAGGCGCCATATTTTAAGGTTAGGCAGAAACCTGGCGCACCGGAGGAAATGAAACTGGGAACTCTTACATCATTGTTTTTTCGCTCAATTTCTGATGTTCACCTCGCCATGAAATCCTGCCAACGGCCGGGATGGACCGAATATACGCCATTCAGGCGCGCGGCCTATCGGGCCGCATTTGGCCCATTCTAGCCCAAGAGCACCCCTTCCATGAATGACCGAGCTACGCTTCAAATCAGCCGCTAGAAATTGCGGCTGATGCCAGCGATATGTCCAATGATGGCCATGGCGTCGACGAAAAAGTGGCCGATGATGGTGACCCAGAGGTTCCGGGTCCAGATGTAGTAGAGCGCAAAGAGCGATCCGATCGTTCCCACCATTAGGACGGAGCTCATCCCGTCTTTCAGATGGTACAGGGCGAAGGCAATCTGCGTGACGATCACCGTGGTGATGGGACCCACACCAATCCTGAGCAGGCGTTCCATCGCATAACCACGATAGATGATCTCTTCAGCGAAGCTCGCGGTGATCAAGGCGAAGGGTGCAAACCAGAGATAGAATCCCGGCGGTAGCTCAGTGGCTGTCGCGCCGTTGGGAACGCGGTCACCAAGAAGCATCGGACTGATGAGTGACCAGGCGAAAATGGCGACCATTAGAAAACCACCAAGGCCCAACCCCGTGAAGAAGACTGATGCGTTGAGCTCCTTGAAGCCGAGGGACGCCAGGGGTTTGCGTTCCCAAAAAAGAACGATGCCGACCAGAGTTAGAGCGAACGCCCAGTCGAGCCCCTGCGCGGCGACGTTGCGCCAGACGAGATTGTCGGGAAGCAGGGAACTCGCGACCTGAGGCAGCCAGACCACCGTTGTGAGGACAAGGGCGATAAACAGCCCGACCAAGTGGCTGAGCCGCATTGGCTCGATGGGTTTCGCTGCCTCATCCCCAGCCTGGGGCGAAATTTCACTCACACGCGGTCCGTCTCTTTCCTAGACTCCAGGATGATGGCGACGAGCAATCCAATCCCGGCACCGATCGATGGGCCAAAGACGATCCCCGAATTGATATCTCCAAAGGCGGCTCCGGCAGCCGCGCCGAAAGCGACGCCCAATCCTGTGCCTAGGGCCAAGCCTAGTCCGATCTTCATCACCACCTCCACTTTCGGGTCATACCATACAGCAGATTGGTCAATTCGGAAAATTCGGTCGGCGAGAAGCAGACAGATTGCTCGGCTGGAACCGGCCCTTCTCTCGCCTTGAGCGCCCGATCGATAAATGACCGGGCCGAATTCGAACTCACCTGTTCGCTCCCTGCAGAGCTGTGGAAGCTCATCACTTATCGGATCGAACGCGATGTTGTATGCAATCCACGTATCAGGTTTCGGAATCCAGAGTTCAGGACACCCTATGCTGAAAACACTTCGATGCGATCCTAAGCTCTTTGCAAAAGATCTCGCGGGTCAGGTCTATATCATCACCGGAGCCAACTCCGGGGCTGGCTTGGCGACCACCGAACAGCTGGTCCGTCAAGGTGCCCATGTTATAGCGGCCTGTCGCAGGGTGAACGCGGGTCAGAAAGCCGTAGAACCACTCGCCTCAGAACGAGGTTCCGTCGAGGTGGCGAAACTTGATCTAAACAGTCTCTCGTCTGTGCGGCAGTTCGCGGCCGACTTTCAATCCAAGCACAAGCGCCTCGACGGGCTGGTGAACAATGCCGGGGTCATGCAGTGCCCGGAAGGCAAGACAGAGGACGGGGTCGAGACCCAGTTCGGCGTCAATCACCTGGCGCACTTTTTGTTGACCGAACTGCTGCTCGACACGCTCAAGGCGAGTGCGCCAAGCCGGGTCGTTTGTGTATCCAGTGTCGCCCATGCCGGGATGATGGGTCGGCCGGGCGAGCTTCAGCTCGACGATCTGGACTTCGGCAAGCGTGGCTATGACCCAACCCTATCCTACACTCAGTCGAAGCTCGCCGTCGTACTTTATGCCCGCCACTTGGCGAAGCGTCTGGAAGGCAGCGGGGTTTCCGCCTTCTCCGTCCATCCCGGCTGGATACGCTCCAACCTTGTGCAGCACTCCATGCCGCCCTTTGTTCAGAACGTGCTGATGCGTCCCTTTGGCGGCTTTGTCGGCATGATGTCGAAAGAGGATGGTGCGCAGACTCAGCTCCATTGCCTGCTGGACGATGACGCACCAAACCACAGTGGGGCCTACTTCAGTCAAAACAGCATTCTTTACACAGAGAAGAAAGACAAGGCCGGCGGGTGGCCGATGCGATCTCCAAACCCGCTAGCAGAGGACGATGAACTCGCCGAAGCGCTTTACCGGAAGAGCGCTGGGCTCAGCGGATTATCCGCTTGATACAATGGGTCCCGAGGGCAAGTCAGCTCCCCATACCTGCCGGTCAGCTTTCTCCTAGGAGCGTCGCAAATCGGCGAATTTTCGTCGATCGCGGGCGCGTCGTCGACCGTCCAAGTTGGGGCTATCCAGCCATTCGAACACTCATTGACCAATCTGCGACCAGGACTTCATATGAACACTTCCCATATAAGAAGGCTGGCTCAGGTGAGCTTCCCGAGACATAGGTGACGCTTCATTCCGGACACATGGGTAACACTT
>CAZWVH010000077.1:0-12519 GCA_964636945.1 uncultured Caulobacterales bacterium
GCCACGCCTTCGACGTTCTGACTGAGGGGCGATATCCCACGAAATTAATTGCGTTCTCAGACGACATGGACGGCTTTCGCAAAGTGCCGAGCAATGTGCCCCAACAGGACATGCTGGCCGAGCATTTGGGCAAGCCGCTCACGCGCGTCCCCGATCCATTTGGCGAGCACGAAGGGTTCGCCCAGCACAACAATGCCCGATTGCGTGCGTTCTTGGATTCGTTTGGCTTTGAGTACGACTTCTATTCCGCCACCGAGCAATATGCGTCTGGTGCGTTTGATGAAACCTTGCTGGTGATGCTGGAGCGTTTCGACAAGGTCATGGACATCATGCTGCCCACGCTGGGTCCAGATCGGCGCGCGACCTATTCGCCGTTTTTGCCTGTAAGCCCGGCCACCGGACGTGTGCTGCAAGTCCCGACGCTGGAGCGTAATGTGTCGGAGGGCACGATCGTGTTCGAAGATGAGGACGGTCAAAAGAAGGAAACGCCAGTGACGGGCGGTCGTGTGAAAGTGCAATGGAAGCCGGACTGGGCGCTGCGCTGGACCGCGTTGGGCGTTGATTATGAAATGGCCGGCAAAGACTTGATCGACAGCGTGAAAGTCTCATCCAAAATCTGTCGCGCACTGGGCGGCAATCCGCCCGAGGGGTTCAATTACGAACTGTTTCTTGATGAAAACGGCGAGAAAATCTCAAAGTCGAAAGGCAATGGCCTTGCTGTGGAGGAATGGCTGAAATATGGCCCACAAGAAAGCCTTTCGCTGTTCAATTTCACCAAACCAAAGACTGCGAAACGGCTCTTTTTTGATGTGATCCCCAAGGCCACGGATGAATACCTTCAGCATTTAGCGGCCTTTACGGATCAGACCCCAGACAAGCAGCTGGACAACCCGGTTTGGCACATTCATGCGGGGGACCCGCCCGATCAATCCTCGCCCATTAGCTTTGGTTTGCTGCTCAATCTGGCCTCGGCGGCCAATGCAGAATCCAGCGACGTGATGTGGGGGTTCATCAGCCGCTATGCGCCTGAGGCTTCGCCGGAGAGCCATCCATTGCTTGATCATTTGATCGGTTATGCGGTGCGCTACTTTGAGGACTTTGTAGCGCCGGCTAAGCAGTTTCGCGCGCCCGAACCGCATGAACGCGCCGCGCTGGAAGACCTGGCGAACCGTCTTAAGGATTATGACGGCGATCTTAGCGATGGCGAGGCATTACAGTCGGTGATTTTCGCGGTGGGCAAAGACCACAATTTTGAGCCGTTGCGCGCCTGGTTTGGCGCCATATACGAGGTGTTGCTCGGCCAACAACAAGGGCCGCGCTTCGGCTCATTCGTGGCGATTTATGGCCGGGATGAAACCGTGGCGTTGATTGAAAAGGCGCTCAGTGGGGCGTTTGTGGATGATCAAGCTCCAGCACGCTGAAAATCGTAGAAGTCGGAACCCAACTCGAGAATGCCCGTGAGTTCATCAAGCGCTGCGCGCGCCTCGTCAATGAGGTGGGGATCGCCAAGATCGTTCGGGCCGAGCCGGTCGCGATAATGGCGCTTGACCCACGCAATCAGCGCAACAAGTCGGTCGTTTGAGATGAGCGCAGCGGGGGTTTGACGTTGCTCCCTCATGAGCTTGGGAGGCGAGGTTACCCTTTGCCCCCCCCCGTAAATGTGAAAGGGGCCCACTAGCCCATCAGAATTGGCTTCAACCGCATCGTGTTTCGTCATGCTCACATTTCGTTTGCTGCAATGCCGGTACCATCAGTGCAGGGTATATGTTGCGTTGCAGCAAACTTGGCGTTGAATGGCTGCCGCTAGAATAACAATAATAGCATCAGAGGAGAAATAGATCATAGTTAATAAAGAAATGATATATAATTAGCATGGTAGATTGATTGCCAATTGTTTTATAGTTCGAGTCGGTCATTTTATCGTATTGGTAGTAGAATCAATCTAAAAATATTTAGACTAATTTTGTTGTATTTTTAAATTTCGGCGAGGGAATTTATTTGGCGAATTGCATCTAAGGGCATCATGAAAAACTAATCTCGCAGTGACTTTACGCGACGGTGGCCAACTGAATTTTGCCCTCAAGCAATGCGAACGCGCCGTGGTGCGACAGCGAAGCCACAGGATGCGGCTGCGCGAAGCATGTGCGGTACGCCAAGTGTCGGCCTAAATTTGCTTTCATTCTCGATCGTGTCTTGATTATGCGGCGGTTGGTCGCACATAATCGAAGAGAAGAATTGGGAATTGGAGGTCGGTGTGGCCATTCGGGCATTGGCGGTGAGCTTGATGCTGTGCTCAATCGGCATTTTTCCCATGGCGTTGGCAGAACCGGATGAGACGCCAAAAGCGCTGTATGCCAGTGGCGAGTTCGAAAAGGCTGCAAGAGCTGCTCAACAAGTCGGCGGCGCGGATAATTTAGCTTTGGCCGCAAAATCGCTTTCATCTTTGGCGGTGCTGACGAATACCTCTCAGGACGTGGTGGCGTTGACGCCGCGTATTCGTTCGCTGGCGCTCGAAGCACTCTCTGAGGATCCGTTAAATGCGGAGGCGCAGCTGCAGCTGGCCATTGCGATTTGGTTCGACGGACGTCGGGTCGGCGCACTCGAAAGCTATGTCCGGGGCCTGCCCAATCAGGGTCGCAAGCATATTGTGCAAGCTATGAACGCCGCTCCAGACGGATCCATAGAGCAGGCCTGGGCCCATGCCTTGCTTGGGGCCTGGCATTTGGAGGTTCTTCGTCGCGGCGGTTCGCGCGGCGCAGCGATTTATGGAGCGGATCTTCACGAAGGCGCAGAGCATTTTAATCGGGCGATAGCGTTGGCCCCCGGTGAGGTCGCCATTGCGGTGCAATGTGCGATCTCATATTTAGCGCTGGATGCCGAGACGTATTCAGAGCACGCTCGCATTGCGCTTGAATACGCCGTGGCTGCGGATGCGGAAACAATGTTTGAACAACAAATGCAGGTTACCGCAGCACTGCTCCAATCCGCTCTGCACGAAAAGGATTTGCAGACGATTGATCAAGTCGTCAATGAATTGGTGGGGCCGATCGACGATTGAAACGCGTGGGCTTACGAGAATTAGATTGAACCGACCGCGCAAGAAAATCCTGTATCTTCATGCCGCGCTGTGCGCCAATCTTCAGGGACGGCGACACTTAATGCATCCAACTCTGTTGGTTCCAAATTGGTGCTCAAACTGAGAAACGCGGCTCGCTTCGACGTTGTGATCACGGCTCCTACAAATCGTCCATCGTCCAGCTGAGCCTCGTAAAGGTCACGGTGAGCGGAACGGGGAACGGTCGGTCCGCAATACAAGCGGTCAAATTCAAGTCCTGAATCAGCAAACGCAGTGATCCAGTCAGACCTGATCTGCTCAAAATCGCCAGCATAGACATTGATATTGCAGTTCGCCCCGGGCTGGTCATTCTCAAAAATGAAGGTCTGGGTTCCTGCACGATAAGCACCGCGCACATCGTTCGCCGCCTTATTGGGAGGGCGGCCTTCCATCGAAAACAGAGGACTGGGTTCAGCGTCGATTGCCCGGTCTTCGATCAATGCGGGAAGACAAATCTGCGTGAGAGCTTGGCGTGACAGCGCCTCAGATTGCTGCAGCAGTGCGGGCGCCTGGGCGGAGGTGCAGCTGCTAACGCAGAACAGAGCCATTATAGTTGCGAGATTCGTCCGTGCTCCGTTCATGCTTACCTCAGTCAGTATTATAATTTGGCTGGTGCGGACCTAATGCCCAAGCCATGGATGTCCAGCCCGCTGGGCTTGGCGGATCGAAGGGCGCACACAGCCCCGGCGTTTTGCTGCGCCACTAGGCAAGCCGCGCGCGCTGAAAGTCCGCGTTCAGGTGAACAAACACGTCATATGTCAGCTTTTGTAGCCACAGTTCGGCGAGATCAAGCAGGTCTGCAGCGTATAGCGCGCTATATTCGCGGGTTTGCTTGAGCCGTTGGCGCGACTCGGCAGCCCGCTCGATCGTCGCCATCACGGACTCTACCGCGCCGCTGACCGGGTCGCCGCTCATTGCTGATGCAATGTCGACAAAATGTTTGGCCAAAATGAACATGTCGCCGCCCCGCGTTGGAGCCTCCGAGCGCGCTCTCTCAAAATGACCGCGGGCTGCATGGGCGTTCGATATCATCGCGCTAAGCGCGGCTTCCAAAGCGTGCGTAGAACTCTGTCCAATGTGCTTGCCATATTCCGCGCCGGCGGCGTCAAGCCCCGCGGCGATAGCGCCCATGAATTGGTCGGGAGAAAATTGATCAAAATCTTCTGCTCTTACAGGAATTGTCCAAGCCCTGCGGATAAACAGGTTCATCGGCTTGACGGCGAGGTAGCCCCAACGCTGTAAAGCGTTGGTGGAGACGCCAGCAGTGTCGGTCATGACTCTGGAGTGCCTTTCGTAGAGTTTCGAACTTAACTGACGAATTCACATGGTTGCAAAACAAGCATTCAGCATGAATTGTTGTTTGAAAAATCTATTGCCTTTTGCATAAAATTTGGCTTTTGCTTTATTAATTCGACGAGCAAAAGAGTAGAAAGTTCGGCCGCTTTTTCGGAACCAAGTTGGCGTATGTCAGGCGTCAGTGCGCGGTATTCGTCAATAAGAACTTGGTAGGCTTGTGCATCGGCAACCATGGAGTCCCGAAACGACTGATACTGGGACCGAATTTTTTCCAGCCGTTCTTCAAGTTCCACCTTCAAACGAGCCATTTGCACGTTGTGTTCGCGGATTTCACTCACTAAAAAATTCAACAGGGTGATTGGATCGCCGCCAGATTTTGTCAAGTCTTCGGCCAGTTTCGCGACGGACGTTGGGTCCATGCGGCTTACATCGTTGGACATGGTGAAGTCTCCATGAATAGGTAATGTATCGGACTAAAATGGACTTGATTCAGAAATGGCCGCGTAAATTGCAAGCAGATGAAGGTTGCGTTCCGGGAAATTTAAATTTGCGATATATGACGTCTGTTCGCAAATATCTCTAGTAAGATCGCGATTGCTGACAGTTTGTTCGCTTACCGCACATAGGGCGGAAGTATATTGTTCCTTTTGCGTTTCACGCTGAAGTATTAAGTCTTTGAGTGCTGCTGCATTCTCGCGGACTCTTTGTAATTGCGCTGCCGCATCCAACACAACGGTGCCTGCAAACGCCACCGCAGCGAGTGGCGCTGCGGCTTGTAAGGCTTGCGGGGCCAGTTTTTGCATTGCGGCAACATGCCCGGGCGAGAGCTTGCTCGACATTTCGTTCCAAGACCGCAGTGCTGCGGTGTCGGAAGTGGGCAGGACCTGATTCACAAGCGCACTGATATTGGCATTGTTTGACATGTAGGAGGCCAATGTCGTTCGAAGGCGTTCGTCCAACAATTGGGTGATGTCGACATTTTGCAGCGTCCACGGTTTGGGCACGCGCTGTTGTTCCAAAATATCTTCGCAGTGATTTAGGCATTCCGTGTGGATCTGAGCCAAAACTGCGACTTTGTCTCTCATGTTGGAGACAAAGCCCGTGTATTCTTCATTGATTTCCGTTGTAATGCGCTCCGCTTCACGGATTTGCTCGTTGGCTTTCGCCTCGGCCGCCTTTTTCGTCGCGTATCCGCCAACTCCGGCGGCTGCTGCTGCGCCAAGCGCCCACTGGACGGCGGGCACGGCCAATAATCCCAATAACGGCAATGGCATTGTAACTTCCCCCAAAAGTTTATCCTGCCTGGATCACACGCTCGACTTTAGCAAGTACAAGAGCGGTTGCAATCGCGAAAAAGGGGGTGGTTCGGTTAATAACGAACGGCATCTTGTTTTGGAGAAGTGGGCTCTCACAGCGTCGCCATGGAGCAGGGTCAGCCACTTGCCTTTTTGTGCGTCGCAGCGCATGTGGAAGCCGTCACAAACAGCAAGTGCCCTTCTATGACCGAAACGTTGCGAAACATCGCTATCATCGCCCACGTTGACCACGGCAAGACCACACTGGTCGACGCCATGCTGGCTCAATCGGGCGCAGTGCGCGCCAATGAGCAGGTTGCAGAGCGCGCCATGGACTCCAACGATCAAGAGCGTGAACGCGGGATCACGATCTTGGCCAAGCCCACCTCGGTGCTATGGGGCGATGTGCGCCTGAATATCGTCGATACGCCCGGCCATGCTGATTTTGGCGGCGAGGTCGAACGCATTCTTTCGATGGTGGATGGCTGTGTCCTGTTGGTGGACGCTACCGAAGGGCCCATGCCGCAGACCAAGTTTGTGCTGACCAAGGCTCTCGCACTGGGGTTGAGGCCCATGGTCGTGCTCAACAAGGTCGACCGAGATACCGCCCGCCCGGACGATGTGGTGGGCGAGGTGTTTGACTTGTTTGCGCTGTTGGGCGCCAACGATGAGCAGCTGGATTTTCCCTATCTTTACGCATCGGGGCGTGATGGATGGGCGGCCGATGATCTGAACGCGGCGCGCGAGAACCTTGGCCCGCTGTTTGACCTGATCGTAAGGCATGTGCCCGAACCGGCGGCTGTATCCCGGCGGGACGAGCCATTCCGTATGCTGGCCACACTGTTGGACTCAGATCCGTTTTTGGGCCGAGTGCTCACCGGACGTATCGAAAGCGGGCGAATCGCCGTTGGCGAAACTGTCAAAGCGTTGAGCCGGGACGGCGCGCCGATCGAACAGGCGCGATTGTCAAAATTGCTGGCGTTTCGGGGGCTCAAACGCGTCCCCGCTGAGAGCGCTGAGGCGGGCGATATCATCGCCATTGCTGGCCTCGCAAAGGCCACCGTCGCCGACACCTTGATGGATGTGAGCGCCCACGAACCGGTTCCCGCCCCGCCGATCGATCCGCCGACGTTGGCGGTGACGGTGACCATCAATGACAGCCCGTTGGCGGGCCGCGACGGCGACAAAGTGCAATCGCGAGTGATCCGCGATCGCTTGATGCGCCAGGCTGAGGGCGATGTGGCGATTGAAGTGCGTCCGACGGCTGATCGCGATGCCTTTGAGGTGGCCGGACGTGGTGAGTTGCAGCTTGGCGTGCTCATTGAAACATTGAGGCGCGAGGGCTTTGAGCTGTCTGTGTCGCGCCCGCGCGTGGTGATCCGCGAGGTGGATGGTCAGCGCCTAGAGCCGATGGAAGAAGTCACCATTGATGTGGACGAAGAGTTTTCAGGCATTGTGATCGAAACACTGTCGCAAAAGCGCGCACAGGTGCAGGAAATGAAACCGTCCGGCGGAGGCAAGACGCGGATTGTGCTCCATGCGCCCTCGCGAGCGCTTGTTGGCTATCATTCAGAATTTCTCACTCAGACCCGCGGATCGGGCGTGATGAACCGTACGTTCCTTGAGTGGACGCCGTTTTTGGGCAGCTTAGGCGGGCGCATCCGGGGAGCCTTGGTGTCAGCCGAGCAAGGTGACGCCGTTGCGTATGCGCTTTGGAACCTAGAAGAACGCGGCGTCATGTTTATTGGCGCCGGCGAACCGGTCTATGAAGGCATGATCATCGGAGAGAATGCAAAACCGGAGGACTTGGTCGTCAATCCGCTCAAGGGCAAAAAGCTGACGAATATCCGCGCCGCGGGCAAAGATGACGCTGTGCGTCTCACGACGCCGCGTCGGCTGACCTTGGAACAAGCCATTGCCTGGATCGACGATGACGAGCTTGTGGAAGTGACGCCAAAGGCCATTCGAGTGCGCAAGCGGTATCTTGATCCGCATGAGCGCAAGCGCAAAGCGCGCGATGTTGTCGAGGCGTAGCTGCATTGGCGTCATCAGCGGCGTTCGGGCCGTGATGGGGTGGTCAGCAAGCTGATTGTCAACCCCTTGGATTTTATTTAGCCTCGCTCTTGGGACCGTTGTGTGAGTGGGGCGAAAAATGAACAACAATCAACATGATGCATTGGCCGCAAATGAAGTGGCCAAGTTGTTGGCGGAGTATCGCTTCGCCGACCACCGATTACTGCAAACTCCAGCGTTTTCATTGCGACCTATCGCCACTTTCGTAATCCGTTATGTGTGGCTGATCTTCGCGACGCTTGCTGACTTAATCTTAGTCATTCCAATCAATCTGATTATCGTCATTCTCAATGCAGTCAGTCAGACCAAGCGCAAGTATTTTTCACTTTCGTATGCGAGTTGGAAGTACATTGTTCTGTATATTTGGCGGGCGGAGATGTCGTTCGCGCTGATCCATTTTCGCTTTTTGAGCCGCCGTTTTTTGCACGCGCATTTTGTCAACCGACTGCGCTACCTTCGCAGCTGCATCAGCGTTCTTCCTGGTGTTGGGGAGGAGGCGCGCGATGAAATTTTGAAGGACATAAATTGGCACTTGGATTTGTGGAGTCGCACCAATGTGACCAATCGCGCCGTGGGTTTGATGTTGGTTTACATCATCCCGCTGGTTGGTTTCGGAATCACTGTCGGTGTTGATGCAAACCAATTGAAGGCGCTCTACGAAGCCTCGCTATCGATTGGTTTGCCAATCGTTGTGGCCGTCGCCTATGTGTTTCTGCTTCTGTTTCCCGCCCAGTGTTTTGCCGCCAAGAGGGCGTGCATGCTGAACCGGGAAGGCCGTGGCCTTTACTTTCCAGGCGGCTCCGGTGACCGTGGCGTTTACGCAAAAGAGCGCGAGACTTTTGGAGCGTTGGGGATAAGAAGACCGCCAGAGACGTCTTTCGACATCTTGTACTATTTCTTCTTGAGTGCGCTCTTATTGTATTTTGGCGCTCTCTTCGCTTACGAAATCGAAAGTTTCTACCATACGATGCAGGAAGATGATCTGCGTCGGTCAATTGATGGAGCGACCGGCGCTGAAGCCGAACAGCTTCGTCAGGAACTCTCCACGCTGGAACAGCCAGTATTTTACCAAATCCTGTTCGCAAGCTCCATCGCGTTCATACCGTATTGGGCAGTCTTGTTGTATTTCTATGTACGCCGCCGGATTGCTCAACGGATGTAAGCTTAAGAAGATGTTTGTCGTCCTTGCAGGGCATTTGGGCTGAGGCACAACCGCGATTGAAACCTGCAAACGGTAAATTGAGCGGTCTTGGCGCAAGCACAGAACAAACACTGCAGAAATCGCCCAATTATCGCCTTAGGCGCAGCACTTTGGTATGTGCAATACTTGCGTGTGGCGGGTAGAACGACTCTTATGGCGTTGGGCGAGGGACGAGCAGGAAAATGGCTAAGGGCGGGGAACGTTTAGGGACCGCGGCGGCGGGCGGATGCGGATGCGCATTGGTGGCCGCACTCATTGTTTGGCTCCAAATCCTTGGATTGGGCGAGGTTACCCGACGTGTTGGCTTGTCACCAACGCTGATCCTGGCTCTGAGCGCTTACATCGCACTCGTGGCGGTTTACGCCACCATGATGGTGGGCATCATATTCGCGTTCGCCTTCACCGGAATGATGCGGACGTCAGGCGGCCGCGTTGGGATTGCCTGTCTGGCGGTTTACCCACTTTCGGTACTTATTGTGATGTCCACGGCGATTTCGTTGTCGGCTTGGCACAATAGCGAATTGGGCGGAATCACCTTCACAACGCCTGACAAGGTCTCCGTTATTCAAGCGTTCCAGTTTTTGATCGAAACGCTCTGGAACGATATTTTCGCGTATCTCCCGGGCGTAAACCCCATTGAAATCTCTGCCTTAGAGAGTGAAAATCGCTTGATTGTGGACGCGTTTGTGGGTGCAGCCATGTTTGTGGCGATTTTTGCATTGCTTGCGCCGCCCGCCTACGCACTGATGGCCACGCTCCGCGCAATTTTTGGTCGTCGGAGCGGGTCGCAAGGCAGTTGAGCTAGAGCAGATTAAGGTACGTTCTCCACATAGTGGGCAAAGTCGCTGAGCCGTGCATCTACCGCATTGAGAACCAGGGCCACACTGCGCATGGACGGCCAACGCGGCTGGCTGGCTCCACCTGTAAATCGCTTGGATCGGTTGAAAGTCGTGGGATCAAGGCCGGCTCGCCGCGCCAAAGCAGATGGCGAGAGGCCATGCGCATTGGCCAATTCGTCAATCGCGGCCCAAATTGCTGCGTGTGTGATCATGGGTCGGCCCTTGAATGGCTAGGGTATTCTTGGTGTGCGGCAGTCAAGCACAACTTATGGAGGAGTCCAGTCGTCTACTGAATGTTCACCGGGAAATTTTTTCAGCGTCCAAAATGCCTTGATCAGGTCACAAATCGGAGGGACATCGGCGCATGGCGACGTCATTCACCACCAGAATGTTGAGAATATTGCCGCCCGAGGCCGGTCATGGCTTGGCGTTGCTTGCTTTGCAAACCCGTTCAGCGCCGCGCCGCCCGTCGCCCTCCCGGGTCTTGGGCGTGCAGATGTGCGGCCTTGATCTTCCCAACCCCATCGGGTTGGCGGCTGGATTTGATAAAGACGCGCAAGTCGTGAGTGGCGCCTTGAGCTTGGGGTTTGGTTTCGTCGAGGTTGGCGCAGTGACGCCGCTGGCCCAGGCGGGCAATCCGCGCCCGCGCGTCTTTCGATTGCCAGGCGAGGGCGGAGTGATCAATCGGCTCGGATTTAACAATGCCGGTGTCGATGTCGTCGCGGCAAACTTGACCCAATGGCGCGCGTCTCAACGGCCAGGCGTGGTGGGAGTCAATGTCGGCGCCAATAAAGACAGCGAGGATCGCATTGCCGATTATCTGTTGGTGCTCGAACGATTGTGGGGATTGGCTCAGTATTTCACGATTAATGTGTCTTCGCCCAATACGCCCGGTCTGCGCAATTTGCAGTCAGGCGACGCTATGACCGAGCTACTGTCGCGCCTGCGTCAGCATCGCCAATCATTGGCCGAACAAACGGCCATGGACCGGCCGGTTTTGCTCAAGGTCGCACCTGATCTTGAGGGAGAGGCCATAGAAGATATTGCTGAGGCTGTCGTGAGGTCTGGTGTGATTGACGGTGTGGTCGTGTCCAACACCACAATTTCGCGACCCGACGGCCTGTCGGGCGCGCATGTTAAAGAACCAGGCGGTCTGTCTGGTCGTCCGATGTTTGCCCTATCGACTGAAGTATTGCGGCGCTTCGCCCGCGCATTCCAAGGAGGCATGCCGCTTATTGGCGTTGGCGGCGTGGAGAACGGCCGCACGGCCTATGCGAAGATTTTGGCCGGCGCCAGCGCGGTTCAGCTCTATACGGCCATGGTTTATCAAGGCCCTAGCGTTGTTCGACAGATCGCACGCGAACTTGAGGCGCTCTTGCTCAGTGATGGCTTTGCCTCTGTGGCCGATGCGGTGGGCGCAGATCTTTAGGCTTCACAGCCCAATGCGGTGGGTTAGGCGCGGATAGGCCACGCCCAAACACAACGCGCGTATGACATAAAATCCGATGAAAGCGATCCACATGCCATCAGCGCCGAAATTGGGCGTCAAAACGCGATCGAGACCGATATAGGCGACTGCCGCTGCGATCATGGCGTTGCGCATGGTCGGCCCTTGAGCCGCGCCGACAAATACGCCGTCTAACAGCCAAGCTGCGGCGCCCAAGAAAGGGACCAGCGCGCAATAGGGTAAATACTGCATGGCGGTTTCGAGGGTGGCCGCATCGGCCACAAAAAATTCGAGCGCAGCGGGTCCGCCGAGAAATGTGGCCATCATAAACACGGCGCCAGCGGCAAGGGACAGCTCAGCGGTCACCCGCACTGCGCGATGGAACGCTGCGCGTGATCGGGCGCCAAACGCTTGACCGACGGCGCTTTCCGCAGTGAACGCGAAAGCATCAAGCACGAATGCCCACAGCGTGATGATCTGCACCAGAACATGGCTGCCGGCGAGGACGGCTTCCCCTTGGCCGGCGGCGGTTCGCATGAACCAGGCAAAGCCGGCAAACAGCGCCCAAGTGCGCAACAACAAATCACGGCTGACCCCCAGTAGTCGCCGCCAGGGCGCAAATTGGGTCAGCTGATCGGATGAAAGCGTTTCGGGCAAAATCCCGCCATCACGGCGGATGGTGCGCCAGCACGCCAGCATCAACACCGTCAGGCTGAGCCATTCGGCGATGGCGGTGGCCGCGCCGACGCCCACAACACCCCAATTGAAGTGCAGAACAAAGAGGAGGTCGAGGAATATGTTGATGGCGCTGAATACGAACACGGCAACCATGACCGCGCGGGTCAGACCTCTGCCAATTAGCCAACCGGTGAACGCCAAGCTGGCGAACAGCGCTGGGGCGCCCCAAAGCCTGGTGAGGACATAGGCTGAGCCGGTGGATTCCGCCGCCTCGCCTGCATTGAACATGACAAAACCCAGCTGAAGGATGGGGGTCTGCAGTGCGAGCAGGACAATGGAAAGGCAACCGGCAAGGAGCAGTCCGCGCAGCAAGACACGTTGCCCCTCAGCCAAAGCGCCTGCCCCGGCCGCCTGGGCCGACAACGCCGTTGTCCCCATGCGCAAGAAATAGACCGTCATGGTGAACAACGAAAACAAGGTCACGCCCAAGCCCATGCCGGCCACCGACGCGGTGTCGCCCGTGGCGCTGATCACGGCGGTGTCGACCACGCCGGCCAGCGGCTGCACGGCGTGGG
>CAZWVH010000078.1:0-12390 GCA_964636945.1 uncultured Caulobacterales bacterium
AACGCAATTAATTTCGTGGGATATCGCCCCTCAGTCAGAACGTCGAAGGCGTGGCGCACCATCAGCGTGCGCGCAACCTCTCCGAACGTGCCCAGATGCGGCAGGCCGGACGGCCCATAGCCCGTTTCAAAAATCACTGCGCCGCCAATGACGCCATGCTTTTCCACACGCTGAAGAACAGCACGCGCTTGTTCGAACGGCCAGGCCTTGGCCGTGCGCGCCAGAGCTGCGAGATCCAAAGTTTCAGCAGGCATTTCGAGCCCTTCCCTCACCGTGTGACAATTTGATCGCTTAAGAGTTCACAAATTCGCTTGACCAATTCAATTCCTTATTGAGAATGCTTCGCATGATCATCTGTGTATGTCGTCGTCTCAATTGCAGCAAAATCCGTGACGCCATCGATGCTGGCGCCGGTTCGCCCGCCCATGTCATGGCCCATCACGGTCAGCGGTTCAAATGCGGATCGTGCAAGGCGACAATTTCAAACATGCTGTGTAGCAAGAAGGATAATCATGCTATGAGCGCGCCCATTATCGCGCCAGCCGAGTAACGGCCTATACTCTTCCCTGGTGCGCGCGACCTAAAGCCAGCCTTGGAGGAGATCATGAAGGGCGACGATCAAGTTATCGAGTTTCTCAACGCCGTTCTGAAGAACGAACTGACCGCGATCAATCAGTATTTTTTGCATAGCCGGATGCTCCAAGATTGGGGCGTGTCTGAGCTCGGCGCTTATGAATACAAAGAATCCATTGAGGAGATGAACCACGCCGATTGGCTGATTGAGCGGATCTTGTTTCTCGAAGGCCTGCCCAATCTGCAAGATCTGGGAAAATTGCGTATAGGCGAAACTGTGAAAGAAATTCTCGAATGTGACCTCGCCTTAGAAAATCAAGCGATTCCCGTTTTGCGCGACGCGATCGAATATTGTGAAAAAGTGCGCGACTACATATCCCGCGATCTCTTTCGGAAAATTTTGGATAACGAAGAAGAGCACGTCGACTACCTGGAAACCCAATTTGCCCTGATCGAGCGCATCGGCATGGAGAATTATATCCAGCTTCAGTCCAAGCCCAACGCGTCCAGCGCCCAAAGCCATGGAGAGTAAGCAACTCCAGCTATTGTCCAAGCTTCTTAGCCAGGTAATACCCGTAACCGAAATACGAGCAAAAGCGCTCGTATAGGGAGATCTCACGCTTTTCAGCCTCTATGATGTCTTGGGCGTCTTGTGAGAAACCATTACGGCTGAGAAACGCATCGAATCTCGCCTGAAGGGGGCGATAGTAATTGTCCAACCAACTATCGTTCGACAGCGGGAAGTATCCGATGGGCGAGTAACCATTGGCTTCCAGGATCGCTATTTTCACCGACGCTGTCGCAACTTCGGGGTATTCCTGGCGCCAATGGCGCTCCAATTCCGCAGGCCGTTCATTGGTCAACCACGTCAGTTCGGAGACCGCCAAAACACCACCAGGCTTGAGAAAACGCCGCCAGGACTTAATGCCATTTTCAAACCCCATGTTGTAGATCGCCCCCTCTGACCAAATCGCATCGAGCGAATGCTCCTCAAAAGCCAAATTCTCCATTGACTGAGAAAGGGTCTGGACGCGCGCGCCTACTCCTGCGCGCTGCGCTGCAACTTTAAGCCGGTCGAGGAGCTCCGGCGAAACATCGACCGCTGTAACATGTGCGTCGAGTTCCTGTGCGAGCACCATGG
Organism: uncultured Caulobacterales bacterium; assembly: GCA_964636945.1. Lineage (GTDB taxonomy): Bacteria > Pseudomonadota > Alphaproteobacteria > Caulobacterales > Maricaulaceae > CAZADA01. Next base: position 1,715 of record CAZWVH010000078.1, read on the forward strand.
CCGATGCGCCAGAGCCGCAGCCGATATCCGCGATTCTCAGATTGCTTTGGCCGCCCAATCCCGAAAGCTGAACTGCCCTTCGCGTCTGCTCAACCCCGCCAGGGCCTTGGCGATCGCCATCACGATGCAGATCAATCAACAATGCGAGGCTAACCATGATTTTGCTTTCCTCCTCTCAGCGGCCGGTTTGCCGCAGCGGGACAGAGTGATGGATGTTGGATGTTGGCAGTCTTCGCCGATAGTGCTTCAATCATGAACTCCGTGTCATGTCAGTCGCATAGACGCATTTCGGCCTTGAATGCGCCGTTAGGCTAGCGTTGCTTCGTTCGCCCAGTAGTTCGCCCAAGGAGGTTGGCATGGCAGGGCCATTTCGTTCGTTGGCGGTGTTTGCCATTGGCTTGACTGTAATAGTGCTGACATCATGCGGCGAAGCGCCCGAGATGGCGCCCGCTCCTGAGGACGTAAGTTACAACTCCGCAGCGATGTATGATGAACCCGCGAGCCGTGCGCGCAATGACGCAGCGCAAAGCGCGAGTATTCAACAGGATCAATCGCTCGAACCCAACGCCGACACAGATAATCAACCCTCCGGCATGTTGCTCGCCTATCGCTATGACGCGCAGATCCGCGCGCCCGCGCCCGCCGTGTCCAGCGTGATGGAGGCCCACGAACAGGCCTGTGTCGCCGCCGGGCCGCGCCGGTGCGTGGTGTTTGGCTCGTCGATCACCTCGCGCGATGATTACGCCGAGGGCGCGCTGTCCATCCGCGCGGCGCCCGACTGGCTGGAGGAGTTTCGCAACGGCCTGGCTGGCGACGCGGAAGACGCAGGCGGGCGGCTGTTGTCCATGAGCACCAGCGTTGAGGATCTCACCCGTCAAATCGTGGACACCGAGGCCCGCGAACGCGCGCTGATCACCTTGCGCGATAGGTTGCAAAGTCTGCTCGAGAACGAACCGGGCGAGATCGACGACTTGCTCAAAGTCGAGCGTGAATTGGCGCGCACACAGGGCGAGCTGGATGCGGCGAAATCGCGCCTGACTGTCATGCGCCAACGCGTGGACATGTCTGAGCTGACCATTCGCTATGTGTCCGAACGCAACCCTGTGCGCCGCAGCGCCTTTTCGCCGTTTTTTGAGGCCATCGGCATGTCGGTGGAGGTGTTCATGACCTCGCTGGGCGCATTGCTCCTGTTTATTGTGGGGGCGGCGCCGTTCGCCATCGCTCTGATCCCGGTTGTCTGGCTGATCCGGCGCTGGTGGCGGTCACGGCGCGCACGTCGCCATCAACATGGTCAGGACCCTGCTCCGATTGTATCGGAGCCGCCGGCCACGACGTCGGCGGGAGGCTCTTAGATTTGGCGACGCCATGGCGCGTCTTGTCCCAGTGAAACGGCGCTCTGAACAATTGCCAGAATGCGCGCAAAACGGCAGGCGTCTGGAGCGTCCAGTAGAATGGCGCCAACGCAATATCAGGAATGACCCCGAATTGGCGTGAGCGTATGGCGCCAACGGCGAGGGCAAGGGCGCTCACGCCCAAGCTGCCCGCCACGATCGCGGCATCCCAAAACGCAAGCGGCCAATGTCCTGTGACGGCGTATCTGAGCGCCATGGCCATGGTCCACCCTGCCAACACGCCATGCGCCAGTCCTGCGATCACTGGCGCAGCGACGGTGAGCTGGAGGCTGGTCACCGCGCCCCAGCCGGCGACCTGGCGCAACTGCCCGATGCAGCGCATGCGTACAAACCAGGTTTGCACAAATCCCTTAAACCAACGCGAGCGTTGTTTGGTCCATGCGCAAAGCGAGGTTACAGCCTCCTCCGCCGTGCGAGGAAAGATCACACCCACTCGCCAGCCATAAGCTGCAAGGCGAAAGCCGAGGTCTGCATCTTCAGTGACATTGTGAGGGTCCCAGCCTCCCACCGCCTCGAGCGCGGCCCGTCGAAAATGGTTTGACGTTCCCCCCAAAGGCAGCGCCCAGCCCCACCGAGCCAAAGCAGGCAGTACGACATGAAACTGAAAGGCGTATTCAAGGGCAAATTGTCGGGTGAGCAAGTTTTCGCGCGCATTCCACCAGGCCAACGGCGCCTGAACAGCAGCCAAACGCTCACCACCCTCATCAAACGCGCCAAGCGCTGCGTTGAGTTGTTCAGCAGCTGGGCGGTCCTCGGCGTCATAGACCACCACATATTCTCCTTGCGCCCGGCTCAATGCAAAGTTGAGTGCGCGCGGTTTGGTGCGCGGCGCGCCAGGAGGAACAATCGTCACGTGAAAATGCGGACCCGCATCGGTTACCGCCTGAATTGCCGCCCGGCGCGTGGCCCCGTCATCGGCCTCAACAATCAACTGGATATCCAGTTTCGATGAGGGATAGTCGAGCCTGCCCAGACTTTCGACCAAATCGGCGACCACCTCCGCTTCGTCGTAGAGGGGCGCCAAGACGCTATAGCGCGGCTGCTCCAGCGGTGCAGCTGAGGGTAACTTCGCCCCGCGCACGGGAGTAAAAATCAACGCAAGCCGGAACGCCGAAAGACAAATCATCAGCGTCCATGCCGCCACACTCACAGCGCGAAGCAACCAAATGGGTTCCAGCACCGCTGCCAGCGCCAATACCGCCATGAGGCTTACAATCGACAAGCGCTGCCCCTGAGTGAGCCCAAAAGCTGCAGAATCGCCAACAGATTTGGCCGCCAATCCCCAGCTCGCCCAAGCCGCGTCGCAGCGCCGCCGTCCTTCGCCGCCCACGTCTGCGCATTGCGGGCAAAATTCGGCCTCACAGGGCGTGGCGCGCCCCAAGCACTCCCCCATGCGTGCCCCCCAACGTTCAAGGGCCTACCGTAGGCGGCGCACAACCGTGAGTCTATGACGCTGACGAAATTATACCTTCGGGTGTAATGAGCGCCCGCAGAGTGAACGGCTGCTCTGGAGTATCGCGGTCAAAGCGGCATGCCCAGGCGGTGGGAAACCCCTCCGCAATCCGTTGTGTTGCAGCTTGATCATGTTCAGAAGGGGCGGCCGATAGCTGGAGTGCGAAATCATGCAGTCCCGGATTGTGGCCGATAACGGCCACGACGCCCGATGGATCCGCACCGTGCCGCGAAACGCGTTCGTAAATCACTTCGGGAGGAGCCAGATACAAGTCATCATCATAGATTACCGATTGGGCCGGCCAGATGGTTTCCATCGCCATCCACGTTTGTTTCGACCGCGCCGCCGGCGAGACCAGCGCAAGTTCCAGCGCGCCGCACTCGGTTTTGAGCCGTTCGGCCGTAGCCAAAGAGTTGTTGACCCCGCGCTCGATCAGTCCGCGAGCGAAATCCGAGGGAGCGTCCCACTCGCGAACCGCCTTGCCATGGCGGACTAGGATGAGTGTTTTCATGGGCTCAGACCTGACCGTGGCTCAGCGTGTGTCATTTGACGAAGTGACCGCCATTTCCCCTAACGTCAGCCGACAGAGCCGACAATGTCCCAGTCACGCAATATTGGCCACCAGTGTGAATAAAGTTTTATCGCTGTGGCAAAGTTCAAACACTTATCACGACGCTGTTCCCCCGCAGACCTTGCATGAACGCGGTGACCTTGCGGCGTCAGCTGTTAACCTAGGGCCGCGCGCAGTGAATTGAAGGACGCACATCCCGTGATCGATTGGCGGAAATACTTGCCCCCAAGACCCAAACAGCTCCTGCCAAAGAGCTTGTTTGGCCGGTCCATGCTGATCATCGTCTTGCCAATCGCCATCATGCAAGTGGCGGTGATGTGGGCGTTCTTTGATCGCCATTGGGTGGCGGTCACCAGTCGCCTTTCCGAGAGCGTTGCTGGTGATATTGCCGTTCTGCTTGATCTGTATCGCGAAGCCCCTAGTGATGAGCGATTGGAAGAAATAAAGCCGATGGCGCTAAAATCTATGAGCTTGTCCATCGCTCTTGAGCCCGAAGCGCGCTTGCCCAACCGTCGTCGGTCAAACTTTTTCCGCGTGTTGGACCGCACCTTGCGACGAGCTTTGACCGAGAAGCTCGATTCGCCATTTTGGTTCGACACCACACGGTATCCCATTTACGTGGAGATTCTGATCAAAGTGGATGATGGCGTTTTGCGCATCATCGCGCCGCGCGATCGTGTCTTCGCGTCCACGGGACATATCTTTTTGCTGTGGATTATTGGCGCTTCCACACTGCTCACCGCCGTGAGCCTGGCTTACATCCGCAATCAGGTGAAGCCCATCGAACGTCTCGCCGCTGCTGCCGACCGATTTGGTCGGGGGCTAGATGCACCCGAATTCAAGCCAGCGGGCGCGACAGAAGTGCGCCAAGCCGCGGCAGCTTTCCAAGACATGCGCAAACGCATCGAACGTCATATCGCGCAGCGAACCACGATCCTTGCCGGCGTGAGCCATGATTTGCGAACTCCACTCACCCGCTTTCGTCTTCAACTGGCATTGTTGCCCGAAGGAGCGGAGCGCGAAGCCATGATGCAAGACGTAGCTGATATGGAGGCGGTGCTCGATGAATATCTCGCCTTTGCGCGAGGCGTCACCAGCGAGGATGTGGAGCCAGTGAACATTGTGGACCTGTTGGGCCGTACCGCTCGCGACCATGGAATTTCCGATGATCAGGTCGAACTCGAGCTGACGGACGATATCGTTGTTTTTGCGCGACCCACGGCCATCCGACGGTGCCTCGATAATCTAATCGAGAATGCATTTTCCTTTGGCGATGAGGTGCGCTTAACTGCAGCGCAAAGCGATCACAGCGTGGAAATCACCATCGATGATAATGGTCCAGGCATCCCATACGAATTGCGCGAAGAAGCCTTCAAACCCTTCAATCAGCTGGACCGGTCCGGGGCGCGTTCGGGTAACCGGATGGGATACGGGCTTGGACTTGCCATCGCCCGTGATTTGGCGCGAGGCCATGGCGGCGACGTCATTTTAGGAGATTCCCCCTTGGGCGGACTGCAGGCCAAAGTCCGTCTGCCCACCGAAACTTGGCTGGATGCCTAAGTCATTATGCGTCCGCGTCAGCCTCAGGACTGAGTGGCGCGTTGTGATGGGCGTCCTCATCGGTCCGGGCCGAACGGGACCGGCGCTTTTTGGCAAACGGCCAGCGCTTAGCGTTGTCCTCCACGTCGCGTAACGCGCGATCAAGCGCCGCCATGGTTTGCGCCAAATCGCCTGCACGATCGCGCTCCCACACTCGCCCAATGCGCACCAATAATGCAGCCAAGCCATAAACGCGGGCGGCCCCACTGATCCCTGAAGTCTCCACTCTGGCGAGCTCCAGCAACCAACGCGCTGAGCGCACGGTCCAAGACCACGCCTGAAGTGTGGCCGACCTGGTCTGGCGTTCGCCTCGACTGATGGACATCAGAGCTGACCGATGGGGCTCCATGGCGTCAAATCGGGCCATCACCGCATCAAACACCCGCTCGCGCACAGATGCGTCACGATCAAGATCCAATTCCGCCGCGGCCGCCTGATCGAACCGACGCGCCATGGCGTCGAGCAAATCTGCCTTTGAACCAATACACGAATAAACCTTAGCCGCTTCAATTTCAGCGTGATCGGCAATATCCATAAGCCCGATCGTCGGCCAATCCCGTTCGGCCGCCAACTCAAGCGCCGCGTCGACCAGCGCGGTCTCGACGTCGTTTGGCGCAGTATTCGATTGAAGCTGATGCATCGCCATGATTGCGATGTGGAGGTCTATCGCCAATCAAGCAAGTGTTAAGTGTTCAGATCGCGCGAGCGTTTCGCCGCAGCTTCCACCGCCTCCAACATCAATTGATGCAAGCGATCCGATTCATCCAGTACGGACATGGCCGCTTCCGTGGTGCCTCCCGGAGAACTGACCGCAGCGCGCAGTTCTTCAGGCTCATGCTTCATTTGTTCAAGCATCCGCCCGGCCCCAATGATGGTCTGGCGCGCCAATCGCCTCGCCATGTCCGTCTCAAGCCCTAGGGCAACTCCCGCATCAGCCAGCACTTCGGCCAGCCTATAGACATAAGCCGGCCCCGACCCGGACACGGCCGTCACGGCGTCCATGTGCGCCTCGCTTGGCGCTTCCTCTACTTTGCCCAGAGCCGCCAGCAGCGTTCTTGCCAATGTGCGTTGTTCGGCGGTGACGCGATCGTCCGCCACAAAGGCAGTGATACTTTCACCCACCGCCGCGGTTGAGTTGGGCATGGCGCGGATGAGATGCGCGCGACGAAACAAGGTGCTCAAACGGGCAAGATCGACCCCGGCTGCCACCGATATGACCAGGGCGCGATCGGGCAAATACCGCGACATCGCATTCGCAGCCTCAGCGACCGAATGCGGCTTGATCGCGAGCATGGCGACATCCAAACGCGATAAGATGTCAGGGTCGAATGTGGGTTCGGCGCGAAAACCAAGCACATTGGCGACTTTTCGCGCATCTTCGACGGGGTCGATCGCAATGCAATCAGCCCATGAGCCCACATTTGTGGCCGACCAGCCCCGCAGCATGGCCTGGCCCAATCGGCCAGCGCCGACAAGGGCGAGCTGGCGAGGTGTTTCAGAAAGCGGGACGTTCACGCTTCGCCAGCAGTCTCGAACAAGGCCGCCGCCACCGAATCGGTTGGCGACTTGCCCTCGCTCAGCAACATGTGAAACGCCGGATAAAACCGTTCCCCCGCCTCCACCGCCGAGGCGATCATCGCTGCGATCTGCGCATGATCAGGCGTGCCGCCACCGGGCAACGCCAGGGCATGGCGATACACCACCGCCTCATCCTCTGACCACAAATCAAAGTGCCCCAGCCACAAGCGCTCATTCAGCAAGACCAACAGTTCGCACAATCGCACCGTGTTTGAACGGGACGCCACCACGTCGAGCGCCAAACAAATATGGAGTGTTTCGGTGGGTTCGCTCCAGGCGAACCAAATGGCATGATCGCGCCATTCGCCTGGCGTGCAAAAGTGAAGCTCGTCGTCCGTGGTGCGTTCGTAGGCATAGGCCTCCGCAGAAACCACATGTTCCACCACATCGAGCGCTTCGGCGTTTCTGGGCGTTTCAAAGCGGATCATAGGGTCAACCTCCGACTTTTGCGCGCACTGGGGACCGCCGCGCCAGAACGCTAGCGCGCATTACCCATGAGTCGCAATCCAATGGCGCCGCCCAATGGGGGGAATTCACACGTCTTCAGTGGACAACCGATTCTCCAGCTTTACAACACGCTCGGTAAGGTCTTGATGTTCTTGGCGTAACGTCTCGATTTCACCCCGTAGGACGTCAATTTCCTCGCGATGGGCCAAATCCATATCGGCGATGAAGCGCTCCATTTGGCTGCGCACAACCGATTGGGCCTCATCGCCCATGGCCTGTGCAGCGCCCATGGCGCTGGTCATCAATTGGGCAAACTCATCAAGCAATGGATTGCGGGTCTGCATGGCTGCACTATCCCTTTTCTCTTTAGCGCGATAGGTGACACACACCGTGTGTTAGCGCAATGCGGTGCGAGAGGTGATCCATGCCAGTCAGTCCAGTCAATTGTAGCCCGCTGAGCTGGTTCAATCCCGTCCTGCTTGATGGGCCTGGCGTGTTTGATCTGCGTTGGTACGCACTGGCCTATATCTTCGGGTTGATCCTCGCTTGGCGCTATGTGTTGTGGATCACGCGCAAACGCGAATTATGGGCGGCGAAGGGCGCTTCAACCCCCAAGGACCCTGCCTTCACCCGCGATGATATCGACGAACTCTTGTTCCTTGCCACCATCGGCGTGATTGTCGGCGGGCGGCTTGGCTATGTGCTGTTCTATATGCACAAAACCAATCCGGGATGGTGGCTGGTCAATGGCGAATTCGATTTGGTCACCGCATTTCTGCGCGCCATCAATGTCACGGCCGGCGGGATGTCATTTCACGGGGGCTTACTTGGCGTCGGCGCCGCCATTTGGTGGTTGGCGCATTCGCGCAACAAACCCACTTTGCGCATTGCCGATGTGGCCGCCATCGCAACCCCCATCGGGCTGCTACTGGGGCGCATCGCCAACTTCATCAATGGCGAGCTCTATGGTCGCGTCGTCTATGCTGAGCGCACGTTTGCAAGCGATGGCGCAGCCTATACGCCCGCAGGCGAGATAGTCCCGGTGCGCGCCGGTGAGACCGTGACCACAGCGGTGTCGGCGGACAATGCACCATGGTGGGCGATGAATTTTCCTTGCGACACCTTGGCCAATCGAGTCTTTGAACAATCGGGCCTGCAGTTTGAGTTCTACCGTCATGCAAGCCAGCTCTATGAAGCTTTCCTTGAAGGCGCGGTTTTGCTGGCCATCCAATTTGTCGTCATGAAATACTATCGCGGTCTTTCGCGGCCTGGGCTGCATACCGGCATTTTCCTGGCCGGTTATGCGATCTTCCGCAGCTTTGTTGAACTGTTCCGCGAACCAGACAAAGCCCCAGGCGGATCGTTCATCGACGCTCCGTTTGGATTGACCATGGGCCAGTTCCTCTCCGTTCCCATGATCGTCGGCGGCGTTGCATTGATCATCTGGGCGTTGCGCCAGCCTCCCGTGGGACAAATCACCAAGGCTGTTAAGCCCGCCAAAGTTGTGACGCCTCCCTCATCATGATGGCCGATCAAACCGGCGAGAATTCCGCCTTTCCCCAAGGGCTTCGCGACGACCTCAAGCGCAGGCTGGCGCAACGGTTAGCCTGTGATGGCCCGCTGACCGTGGCCGCCTTCATGGCCGAAGCGCTGTATGATCGTCAGGCGGGCTATTACGCCACCAAAGACCCCATCGGCGCAGAGCGCGATTTCATCACGGCGCCCGAAATCAGCCAGATGTTCGGCGAATTGATCGGGCTGTGGTGCGTGCAAACTTGGAAGGACCTGGGCGAACCAGAGCGCCTCCATTTGATTGAACTGGGCCCCGGAAGCGGCGCCCTCATGAGTGACGCGCTGCGCGCTGCGCGTGTGGCGCCGGACTTCGCCAACGCATTGCGCGTCAGTTTGGTGGAAATCAGCCCCGCTCTACAGGCCGCCCAAGCCCAAAAGTTATCAAACACCTCTACGCCCATTGACTGGACTGACACACTGCCGAAAACCGGCAATGCGCCATGCGTGATCATTGGCAATGAGTTCATCGATTGCCTGCCCGTGCGCCAATTTATCCGCGCGCAAGGCCAATGGTGGGAGCGCTTGGTGGGGCTCGACCCAAACGATCATGACCGGCTCGCCTTTGTGTTGTCGCCTCTTCCTGCTCCTGACCATATCTGTGGCGAGTTTGAGCTGCATGAGGCGGAAGACGGCGCGCTGATCGAGATCCGACCTGGCGTGACGCCATTGATCGAAACCGTGGGTCATCGTCTCAGCGCCCAAGGCGGTCGCGCCCTATTCATCGATTACGGCCCGGCGGAGCGCGAATTCGGGGACACGCTTCAAGCCGTGCGCCGCCACCAAAAGGTGCTGCCGCTGGACACGCCGGGAGAGGCTGATCTCACGGCGCGCGTGGACTTCGCTGCGCTGCGCCGGGCGATCCTGGGCAACGGGCTTGAGGCTTCCGGGCCGGCGACCCAAGGCGAATGGCTTGTCAGGCTGGGCTTGGAGCATCGCGCCGCTGCCTTAATCGCCCAGTCGCCCGATCAGCGTACGCGCATCGCCACGCAACTCTTGCGGCTCACTGATGACAATGAGATGGGGACCCTGTTTAAAGTCCTCTGTGCATCATCAGTCGGCTTGCCGCCGCCGGCCGGTTTTGAGGAGAGTCCATGACCACGCTCGCCAGCAGCCCGCCCGCCTCCACATTCAAGGCGCTTGAAGGCCTGTCCTCGGTCACGCATGGTTTTTTTGGCCGCCAAGGCGGGGTGTCAACCGGCATTTACGCCAGTCTCAACGCGGGCCCGGGATCAAAAGATGATCCGACTGCCGTGGTGGAGAATAGGCGACGCATTGCCAGCGCTCTGGGCGCGGCGCCAGACCGACTATTGTCGTTACACCAAGTCCATTCCGCCCAGGCCGTCATTGTGAGCGCCCCGTTTGCTTCCAATGCTCGACCCAAAGCGGACGCCATGGTCACCACGGCAAAAGGCGTCGCATTGGGCGTACTCACCGCGGATTGTGCGCCCGTATTGCTCGCTGATCCGGACGCCGGTGTGATCGCGGCGGCGCATGCCGGCTGGCGCGGCGCGATTGATGGCGTCACCGACGCCGTGATCGCCGCTATGGAAACACTGGGGGCTGCGCGCGCCGCCATTCGCGCCGCCATTGGGCCGTGCATATCTCAGGCGTCCTATGAGGTTGGGCCCGAATTCCTTGAGCGTTTCGTTGCGACCGATGAGGACAATCGCGTGTTCTTCAAACCAGGCGCCGGTGACCGACAACACTTTGATTTGACGGGCTATGTGGCCCATCGACTGGGCCAGGCCGGCATTGACCAGATCGAGATTTCTCCCGCCTGCACCTGTATTGATGAAGATATGTATTTCAGCCATCGGCGATCGGTTAAGCGCGACGAACCGGATTATGGCCGCAATCTCTCGGGGATCATGTTGCCATGAACCACGGAACAGCTTTGTCGCGATATCACGAGCCGCCGCAATGAGATTGCTGCGCGTATCGTCCAATCCCAGCCTAGCCAAAAAAGTCGCCAACTACCTTGATGTGGGCGTCACCAACGCCGTGGTCACGTCGTTCGCCGACAGCGAGACCTTTGTCTCCATTG
>CAZWVH010000079.1:0-12382 GCA_964636945.1 uncultured Caulobacterales bacterium
TGATTGTACTGGTGTCCCCGGCAGGATTTGAACCTGCGGCCCTCAGATTAGGAATCTGATGCTCTATCCTGCTGAGCTACGGGGACACGCATTGAATTTCTACCTAAAGTCGGGCCATCTGCAAAGCGTGAGGGGGCAATGCATTTGAGGCGCGTGGGCCACACTCATTTGACGCGCGCGATAACGCGGCGAGGGATGGTGTCCTCCGGCTTGGCGTTGTGCATCGCGGCTGGCGGGTGCCAGTCCGACGATCGCAACAACGGGCTGAAGTCGGGCGATGTGTTTGTGGGTCAAAAAACCGGGGCTTTGTCATTGCGCGATGAACTGGGGCGGGAGATCCGTTTGGCGGGTTTGGCGGCGCCCGATGCCCAGCTCGGTTGGGTTGGCGCTGAGCTGCAGCGCGAGCTTCATGGCGCGGTGGCGCAGCTTGCCAGCGGCCGGCCACTCTCCGTCACCTGGCGTGGTGAGGGGCGCTCAGACCGGTGGGGCCGGTTGGCCTGCATTGCGATGGCGAAAGGGGATGAGTTGAGCGTGCAAGAACTGCTTTTGATGCGCGGATTGGCGTATTTCGCGCCCGAGCCCACCACACGAACAATGAGCCAAAGGCTCGCCGCCTGCGAGGCGCGCGCACGCCACGCCAAGCTTGGATTATGGAGTGGCGCCGGACCCGGCATGCGGTCACCCCAATGTGTGGATGACCTCAACGGTCAGTTTATTGTGGTGCAGGGCCGGGTAACCGAAGTGGAGCTTCGCCGCCGCCGGCGAATTGTTCGGTTTGCGCCCCGCCGATGGGGAGGCTTGAGCCTTGAAAGTCCGCGCAGCGCCCAGGAGCGCATTCCCGACGACCGGCTGCTCGGGTTGCGTGATCGCGTGGTGCGCGTGCGCGGCCGCGTGGAGGAGGGCCGAGCACCCTGGGCGCCGCACATCACGGCCAGCGAAGCGGCGCAAATCACCGACGTGTTCTGATCACGCTGGAGGGATCAGCCCGGAATCTTCGGGATCACCCAGACGATCAATGAGCGATTTTTTGAGTTTCTTGAGCGCTTGATGCTCAATTTGACGCACGCGTTCTTTGGAAATGCCAAGCTGTTTGCCCAGTGCTTCGAGCGTCACAATGTCATCGCCCAGCCGTCGCTCGCGGATGATCATCATTTCACGCTCAGTGAGCTCTTCGAGCGCGGCTTGCAGCCATTTCGACCGCGTTTGTGAATCGCGGGCGAACATCACTTCGTCTTCGGGAACGGGCCGATCGTCGGTGAGGAAATCTTGCCATTCCGCATCGCCATCTTCGCTCACCGTGGCGTTGAGCGATCGGTCGTTGGCCGAGAGGCGTGCGGCCATGTTTTCCACATCCGTCTCGCTCACTTGCAATTCCTTGGCGATGTAAGCCTTGTTGTCAGAACTCATCACGCCGTCGCCAAAGTCGTTGATCAAAGACCGCAGGCGGCGAAGGTTGAAAAACAGCGACTTCTGCGCCGCCGTTGTGCCCGTGCGCACGATTGACCAATTGCGCAATACATAGTCCTGGATAGCCGACCGGATCCACCAAGAGGCGTATGTGGAGAAGCGCACCCCGCGTTCAGGTTCAAACCGTGCGGCCGCTTGCATGAGGCCGATATTGCCTTCCTGAATCAGATCAGGAACGGGCAAGCCGTAATGGCGAAATCGTCCAGCCATCGAAATCACCAGGCGCATATAAGCGGTGGTGAGCGTGTGAAGCGCTTGCTCATCGTCGTGTTCGCGCCAACGTCGGGCGAGATTGAGCTCTTCTTCTTGCTCCAACAATGGCGCTTTCATCGCTTTTTTGACGAAACGCCGGTTTGCTCTCGCGCTGTCTGCTGTTTCGATGAATGACATAGCCGGCCTCTCTTTCTCTCGTGTCTCCATACGCATGCAGATCAAGGTTGGATGTGAAGAGGCTGCATTGTGTCGTTTCGTCCCTTTGCGGGAGCGGGGCGCGCAAAAACACCGGCGAACGGGATGTTCGCCGGTGTCGTTGTTGGTCAGCCGAGTTAAGACGTGCGGCTTAGGCGGCTTTGTTCAAAGACGCAGACAAGCGCGCAACGGCCGCCGTGTGCTCGATCTTCTCAACGGCCGCAAGCTCACGAGCCATCCGATCAAGCGCCGATTCGTAAAGCTGGCGCTCAGAGTAAGATTGCTCTGGTTGATCTTCACCGCGGTGCAGGTCGCGCACCACTTCGGCGATGGAAATCAAGTCGCCAGAATTGATCTTCGCTTCATATTCCTGGGCGCGACGGCTCCACATCACCCGTTTGATGCGCGCCTTACCCTTGAGGGCTTGCAAGGCGTCAGCGACAATATTGGAAGCGGCCAATGGGCGCATGCCAGTTGATTGAACTTTAGATGTGGGCACGCGCAATGTCATTTTGTCCTGATCGAAGCAAATGACATAGACTTCCATGTCAAAGCCCGCGATCGTTTCTCGTTCCACTGCCGTGACTTTACCAACGCCATGCGCTGGATATACGATATGATCACCTACCGCAAAGTCGAGTTTTGATTTTTTCTTTGTCGTCATTTTTCTTGTTCCCGCGATACTATTACACCCGCGTCAGTGTTATCTGACATGGCACGGCTCAAAAGCACCTACAGACCCGCTATACCGCGTCCTCAGCGCTCTTTCGTGCGTGAATCCAGCCGACAGCCCGCTTACCCCTCTTCTGCGGTAAACGCCGACTGAACAGAGATATTACCAGATTACGAGCCTGTTGCCAACATTCGTGAAACTTGCCGCCGTTGCTTTGACGAAGGGCGGCGTTAGGAACCCGTCCCGCCTTTTTCACTGAAATATTTTTCAAACTTGTTGGTTTCCTCAACCATGGCGTCGGCGTCGTCAGGCGGTGTTCCCTTAATTGTGATATTGGGCCAGACCTTGGCGTAGCGCGCGTTGATGTCGACCCACTTCCCATCATCAGTGTCTTCGGTGTCTGGGACGATGGCCTCCACGGGGCATTCAGGCTCACACACGCCACAATCGATGCATTCGTCCGGTGCGATGACCAACATGTTCTCGCCCTCGTAAAAGCAGTCGACGGGACACACTTCGACGCAATCCATGTATTTGCAGCGCACGCAAGCGTCCGTGACGATGTAGGTCATAGCAGTTCTCGCTCGGTGTAAGTCATTGTACCGGTGGTGGAAACACCTCAGTCGCCCTGGCTATCGACTTGACTGCGCTTTCGTGCAAGCCGCGAGTGGCGTTGTTCAACATGGAGCAGGTCAGCCACCCGTCGAACGAAGGCGTCTTCAAACTCGGATTCTTCATTGTCCGCAAAGACCACACGCCACAAGCCTTCAACCAATTGAATGCGCTGGTCGCGCGGCAGCGTTTTTGCGACGCTCGTAAAGGCATAATGATCAACGGCGCTGTGCGCCAACGTTTCTGCGCGCTCGGTTAATCCGCTGACCTCGGCCTCGCTCAGCGAAAACACGTCAGCCAAGACGGATTGGATGGCCTGCTTTTCCACACGGTCATAGGCGCCGTCCACATGGGCCAATTGCACCAAAAGAGCAGCGGCGGCTTCCGATGCGGGCAAATCGTTGCTCGCGGCGGGCGTGCTGAAAGTTGAACGGATACGATCGATAAGACTAGCCACTGCTTCACTCACTTTTTGTCAATGGGCCAATCCGGCCCCTCATTCCACAGCGTCGCGATAAAGTCCGCGCGCTTCTTCGGAAGGGCCGCGACGAACACCGACGTCTAACACTTCAACGGTGTATATGCGTCCTCCGTGACGAAATGTAATCACATCGCCGGCAGCCACCAGAAAGCTCGCCTTGGCGGCGGCAATTTGTCGTCCCGGACGGGCAATGCGGACGCGCCCCGCCGCGGCGGACTTACTCGCATCGCTGCGGGTTTTGAAGAATCGGGCGCGCCACAGCCACACATCGAGACGCACGCTTTGCGGGCATTCGCTAACGGTCGGCATGGCAAGGCGCAGGTCTCATGAGTTCGACGATGTCCTGGCGGGCGTATTCACACGTTTCTTGTGGCGCTGTGATGACCCGGATTGTGGTTGTTCCACAATCTGAAATTCGGCCAGCGCAGCAGCGAAAGGGGAGTCTGGCGCCGCGGGTGTCTGGGCCGATTGGGTTAGACGTCGCTTGCGGCGCTTGCCGCCTCCCGGTGCGCGCCAAAGCGAGGGCTCATTGCTCTCCACGCCATCGCCGGCGGCTGTGCGGGCATTGCGGACGCGGCGAAATCCGAGTGCTTGGAGCACGCCTTCAAGATCGTTTGACGAGCAGCCCAGCAAATTCATCATATCTGGCGTCACCGCAAATGGCGATTGAGGTCCAGGGTCGCCTCCCTCGGCTGGGTGCGAAGGCGCAGGCTGGGCAGGGCTGGATGTGTTGTGAGTTTGCGCCCCAGCCGCCGCTGTCGGTTCTTTGTTCTCAATTGCCGCCGCGGCGTTCTCAGGGCGGGTCGCGGCAGCTTGTTCCACACGCGCTTTGCGCACCAATTCGGCTAAACGTTCAAGAATGTCGAGCCGCACTGCACGTGGTCCACAGGGACGATAGCCCGCCGCCGCATAGCCGAGAGGAGGGATGGTCGAACAGATGGGCAGCGAGGTTCGTCCTGCTGGCGCAATGAAGACTGGACGATCTTCGCTTTGAGTGTTGCGCGCGCCGGTTGCAAACAAGAGCGCGCAAAGCCGGGCCGGCTTCGGTTTGATTAGGGCGGGAAGAAAAATAACAAACTCACCGAACTTGACGCCGAGGGCGCGTAACGCTTTGCGCTCGTCGGCCGATAACGCCCTGATATCTTTGGCGATGGCGCGCCGTTCCACATGACCCAGCCCTTCCACCAATTGGAACGCCACGCCGCGCGCCAATCCCGGCAATTCGCCCGATGATATGGCCTCTGACAATGAATACAGCGGCCCAAGATCATCCTTGATGAGATCGCATATCCACTGTTCCAGTCGTGTGATTGCCCGATCGCGCACTGGAGCCGCCGCATGATCGGCGCCAACGAGACGCACTTTGGGGCTCAATTCGCTAGAGCCGGGGCTGAGTACGCCAACCACATGGTCATGCAAGCGCACGCGGAGATCATCGCCCAGGCTGAACGCGGAGTTTGGTGTTTTCTCGAGCGCGCGGAGTCTCCTTGCGATTTCGGGGCGCAGCGCTTTGAGCGCAGCGTTGCGCAATGCGCGTCCTTCCAATGCGCCGCCGCGATTGTCTGGATGAAATGTTAGACCCTCCAGGTGGCCCACATGGTGGCCCTCCACTAAGACTGAACCGTCCTTGGCCACGTGGGCTTCCAGTTCGTTGCCCGCATTCAAACCGCGCACCAGGGCGCTGGTGCGGCGATCCACAAAGCGCTGGGTGAGGCGTTCGTGCAGCGCGTCGGAAAGCCGATCCTCCACATTGCGGGTCACGCCGCGCCAGTGTGCGGGATCATCAAACCAGTCCGTTCGATTGGCGGCATATGTCCAAGTGCGAATGTGGGCCAAGCGCGCCGACAGGGCGTCCACTTCGCCGGTGCTGCGGTCAAGTTTTTCAATCTCGGCGCCCGCCCAGCTTTGTGGGATGCGGCCGGATTTGCTCAATAAATAGCGCGCAAACGAGCCGATTAATCGCACATGGTGGTCGATGGTTGATTTGCGAAAATCGGGGATTTGGCACGCCGCCCAAAGTCTGCGTACGCCATCGGCATGGGTGATGAAGGGGCGAATCTCTGGATCATCCGCCAATGTGCGAAACGCCACTTCGTCTGCGGCGTCGCGAATGCGGCGCAAGGCGCGATCCGGCGGCGGTGCGTTCAGCGTGCTCAAAAGCGTTTCGACGCTGGAAAAATCCAGTTCATGGTTGCGCCACACCAAACGATCTACAGACTGAAAATCATGGTTTACCACACGCTCAACCACGTCTTCAGGAATGGGACGGCAATCGCCTGTGGTGCCAAAAGCGCCGTCATTGGTGTGACGGCCCGCACGACCCGCAATCTGCGCAATTTCATCCGGGCGCAAGCCGCGCCGTCGCCGACCATCGAACTTGCGCAGCGCGGCGAAAGCCACATGGTCCACATCCATGTTGAGGCCCATGCCGATGGCGTCCGTCGCCACCAAAAAATCCACTTCGCCAGATTGGTAAAGCGCCACTTGAGCGTTGCGCGTGCGTGGGCTCAGCGCGCCCATAACAACGGCCGCTCCGCCCCGCTGGCGCTTGAGCAGTTCGGCAATGGCGTACACGGCATCAGCGGAGAAGGCGACGATGGCCGAGCGCCGCGGTAATTTGGCGAGTTTCGCCGGTCCGGTATGGGTCAGCTGCGATAGCCGTTCGCGCTGTTCATGCTGAGCTTCGGGCAATAGGCGGCTGATCAATGGGCGCATGGTTGCCGCCCCCATGACCATGGTTTCGTGCACGCCGCGCGCATGCATCAATCGCTGGGTGAAGACGTGGCCGCGCTCAGGGTCTCCAGCCAACTGCACTTCGTCCACGCCCACAAATGACGTTCGTCGGGCCACAGGCATCGCCTCGACCGTGCACACGAAATAGCGCGCGGTTTTGGGTGCGATTTTTTCCTCGCCCGTGATCAAAGCAGCCTTTTCGACGCCCTTGGCGCGCACCACTTTTTCATAGACTTCGCGGGCTAACAGGCGCAGCGGCAAGCCGATCATGCCGGTTTCGTGGCCAAGCATGCGCTCCACAGCCAGATGGGTCTTTCCGGTGTTCGTCGGACCCAAAACCGCCGTGAGCGACGGATGTTCCAGCGGACCGGATGTCATGTATGACCTCTCCTTTGTGTGGAAGCGCCGAGGGCAAGAATGCGCCGTGCTAGGCGGGCTGCTCAATGCTGATGGATGTGGCTTCGATCCTGACGCCCAAATCAATAAGTCCCGCATCGAAGCGGGCGCGCACGCGCGCTAAGGCGTAAAGCTCATCGGTTAAGGGAGCAAGCCAGATGTAGATCGGCGTCTCGTAGGCGTCGCCATTCTGCAAATCTTCCCGATCAAAACCGGCAATGGGGACGTAACGCACCTGGCATTTAAGCGCGACGCCCTCCCAAGCCTCGGTTCTGATCAGTTCGCGATCAAGTGTGGTGAACACCAAATCATAACGCCGGCGGGAGTCAAAAACCGGAATGGTCCGATCACACGGCGCCTCGCCGGAAACCGGCGCGATCAATCGCGTGACCATCGTGAACGGGTCCACGGCTTCGCGACGCTGTTGCGCGGTGGCTGGTGGTTCGCCCAGACTGCCAAAGGGCGGGGTGACGGCGGCGGCGATGTCGTCGGGTGTGAATGCAAAGCGCACATCGCGGCGTTTGCGCCCTGCAAACTCGGTGTGCGCATAGTGGCTAGGGGCGTAACCCTCCAGGCTCCGCGCTCCAGCGCCAACCGATGTCACCTGTGATTTTTGAAAGAATCCCGCCAATCCGGCCGTACGAAAAACAGTTCGGCCATCATAGGTCAGGTCGGAAATATTCACGTCCACCGACAACTTCATGAGCCTGAGGCCCAACGCCGAACCATTGTAGATCAGGCGTAATGCGGCGGCCTCAGTGTGAGGTTCTGTCGTTCCTTCGTCGGCCCATGCGCCCATCGCAAGGGCAATTGTCGAGACCACTCCCGCCGCGATGCGACACAAGGAAATCTTCAACCAGCCGCGCCCGGATTGCCTGTGTGACCTGCTAAATCTCATCCGCGTCTTTGGCTTGGGCCAGGATGATATTCTCACCACTCACTTCAATGGATTTTGCCTCCACGCGGATACCCACGCCGCTCATGCGCGCGTCAATACGCACGGGGATGGTGGTGCCGTTATCGCTCCGAGCGAGTTGGATTTTGAGCGGACGCGCATAGTCCTCTGGATCGCCCAGATCTTCTTGGTCAAAGCCGGCAACAGGCGTGTAGTAAACGTGGCAGATCAGGCCTGGACCACGATAGGCGCGAGTGCGGATGTCGCGCTCTTTGACCAACTCAAAGCGAATATCCATTCGTTGTTTGCCATCAAACACGGGCACGGTGCGATTACAGGGCTCTTCACTGTGGCTTAAAGATGTGTTGAGAAACATCACCAGCCAATCAAAAGACCCGGTCCGTTGTTCTGGCGTGGCGGGCGGTTCTCCCATGGAGCCGAATGGCGGTTCGATGATCGGCGTCACGCTGGTTTCATCGGACACGATCCGCACCACGCGATTCTTTTTGCTCGCGGCATTTTTATGCACATATTCACGCGGACGCAGCAGATTGTCGGTTAAGACGCCGACGCCGGTGGCCGTGATCTCGGTGTCTTTGAACCACCCAGCCACGCCGGCCGTGCGAAATACGGCTTCGCTCTCATAGCCGGTCTCAGAGATATCAGCGTCCACCGAAGCCTTCATCACGCGCAAGCCAATGAAATAGCCATTATAAAGGACGCGAATGGTCTGCTCGCTCTCATCCTGAGCGGTTGCCGTTGAGGGGAGCGCCAGCAAACCTGTGGCGGCAAGGGACATTAAGGCCTTCATCATTGCTCTCCATTCTCCCCCGAGTGTTGCATACCGTATGCCAAGTGAGCTGAACCGCCTCCGAACGGGCGAGAACACCACTTATAGCTGCGCCTCGCTTGACGAATGCGCAACTATCCTTTATCCGCGCTCGTTCACAGGGCTCAAGCCCATATGAACCGAAGTTTTCGACGAATTCAAAGGATTGTGCGCGATGGCGCGACGGTGCGAGCTAACCGGTGTTTCTGTGATGACCGGCAATAATGTGAGTCACTCTAACCGCAGAACCCGCCGACGGTTCCTGCCCAATTTGTGTGATGTCACCTTGATGTCCGACAAGTTGGGCCGGTCGTACAAATTGCGCGTGACGGCCAAAGCGCTTCGATCCGTTGATCATGTCGGCGGCCTCGATCAATTTTTGTTGAAGGCCAAGGACGAGGATTTGTCCACCCAGGCGCGCCGGATCAAGCGTGATCTGCGCAAAAAGGCGCAGTCTGGCGAAACGGGCGCCCAGGCTGAAGCGGCCGCCAGTTAACCTCTTCCCCTCATCGGCGTATTTGCTAGGCTGATCAGAATTCAAGGAATTGGCCTAGGGGATTACCATGCGCGCCGCGCTAGCGTTTTCTATCAGTGTTGCCATTGCTGGAGCGTGCGCGGCCCAAGATTCGCCCGCCGACACGGTTTTTCTCGGTGCGAGCATCTACACCGGGGTCGATGATGCACCAACCGCTGATGCCGTTGTCGTGGACGAGGGGCGCATTGTGTATGTGGGCGCCGCAGACGTTGCGCAGGGGCATGTGGGTGAAGACACCACTGTGATCGAGCTGGGCGAGGCGGCCATGTTCCCTGGTTTCGTGGACGCCCACGCGCATTTGATCGGCATTGGGCTACGTGAAACCACACTCAATCTGGACGACGTCACCTCCATTGAAGATCTTCAAGGGCGGATCATGTCGCGGGTCCAGCATGGCGGCGAGGACGAGGTGATTGTCGGGCGCGGCTGGATCGAAACCCATTGGCCGGAGGGGCGGTTTCCGACTGCCGCTGATCTGGACGCGGTGTCCGGCGCCACGCCGGTCATCCTCGTTCGCGCCGATGGACACGCCTTGGTCGCCAATAGCGCTGCGCTGTCAGCAGCGGGCGTTTCGGCCGACACACCCAACCCCGATGGCGGGGAAATTCTGCGCGATGAGACTGGCGCGGCAACAGGCATGTTGATCGACAACGCCATGGATTTGGTGGCCAGCCAAATGACCGAGCCCACAGGCGAGGCGCGCAAAGCGGCCTTGAGGCTGGGTGCTGAGGTTTATGCTCGCCGCGGTTGGACTGGATTGCACAATATGAGCGTCACGGCTGAGGATGTGACGCATCTGGAAGCGCTAGAAGCCGAGGGCGGGCTGCCGATCGCTGTTTACAACGCGGTGACGCAAAGTGCGGCGAACTCGGTCCTGTCGGAGGAGCGCGATGAGGTCGCGGGGCTTTCACAGACCCGGGCGATTAAGCTTTACATGGACGGGGCGCTGGGGTCTCGCGGCGCCTTGCTATTGGAGCCTTATAGCGATGCCGATGGGGCGGGATTGCAGCTCTTGCAGCGCGACGTCGCGCTGGCTTTGTTCGCCCAAGCCATTGAGCAAAACGTGCAAATCGCTCTGCACGCCATCGGCGACAAAGCCAATCGCCTGGCGCTCGATTGGATGGGGGAAGCGTTGGCGAATGCGCCAGAGGGCTACGACCATCGCTGGCGTATTGAGCACGCCCAAGTGGTCCACCCAGACGATATTGCACGGTTCGCCGAGCTGGGGATTATCGCGTCCATGCAGCCCAGCCACGCCATTGGCGATTTGCACTTTGCGCCGGCGCGTTTAGGTGATGACCGTTTGGACGGCGCCTATTCTTGGGAGAGTTTGATTGACGCCGGCGCGATCATCGCCGGCGGTTCGGATGCGCCGGTGGAAGTCGGCTCGCCGCTGATCGAGTTTTACGCCGCTGTGGCGCGCCGTGACCTGAAAGGCTTTCAGGGCGATGATTGGCGCGCCGGAGAGGCTGTGAGCCGCGCTGAGGCGTTGAACATGTTCACCTCTTGGCCGGCCTATGCGGCGTTTCAGGACGACGATCTCGGGACGATCGAGGTAGGCAAGCGCGCGGATTTCTCGGTGTTTTCCGCCGATCTCATGACCATCCCGGAAGCTGACATTCCCAATCAAACCGCCGTCATGACCGTCGTCGCCGGCGAGATCGTGTTCGATGGGCGAATGTAGGGCCTCCATCCGGCCTACGGGGCGATGGTCTCCACAAAAACTGGTTCATCGAAGGAAAACGCGTAGAGTAAGGTGCGCTGGTCGTCATTGAAATTGTCGTCGGAGACAATCCAAATCAGCGTGCCGCCATCGGAGCCAGCCGCTGCGGCGATGCCTTCGAAATTGTCGGTCGGGATGGGGCCGTCAGGCTCGAGCCGGGCCAGTTCGCGCGGGGTGATCACCGCGCCCTGGCCCGCGGTTTCGATCTCCTCCGCCGGGACATAGCCAATCACCGCGGTGACGCCGCGCATGGGAATGTATTGCCGGTACAGAACCAACAGCGCGCCCGTTGAAGTGGTGTCAAAGCCGGTGAGCCCGAAGCCAAAGCCGGGCGTGGTGACGGCGAAGCTGGGGTCATCTGTGTCGGCAAATGGCTTGGTGGCATCCGGGGAGGGTTCAAACCGCCAGACCGGGTGAGCCCCGTCGAGTGATGGTTTCTCCCCGCCCGCCAATAGAGCGCCGGACTTCAGCACGGTGAGAGCTTCCAGCCCCCCATTGTCAGTGAGGACGCTCTGACCTTGGAAACTCAGCGGCGGCATTGGCGTTCCGGCCTGCCGGCGGATGCTGTCTTCGGTTGAGCCTGCTTGGCGACGATACGCAATGACCCGATGGTCGCGCTCAAAGCTGATGATGAGTTGTGCGCCCGGCGATTGCGCGAGGCCCTCAGCGTCAGCGCGCTGTTTGCTTCCAGGGACCGGGCCAACTGGATCAACGATGTCTTGAGCTATAACGCAGGAGATATCGCCGATCGGTTGGCTGAGATTTGTCTTCACCTCGGCAGAGATCCAGTGCCCCTGGTCGGTAATCATGTCGATGGACTGTTGGTTCACTTCGATGCCGGAAATTCCTCCGAACAGTTCTGCGTCCGAGGTCAATTGCGCGCCATAGACGAGGGTCAATTCCCCCGCGCGAACGCCAATTTCGCTCACTGGCGTTGCCGAACACTTCAGATCGGCGCTTTCGCCAAGCGGTGTCACATCCTCGCGCATCACCGCACACGTCGCCAGGCCGCCAAGGGCCGCGATCGCGGCCATAATACCAATGAGTTTCAATTGCATCGCTTGACCAGCCCCTCAGTGACCCACAGCGAGCGCACTATATAGGCAATCGCCTCGACGGGGATAGACGGCCTCAGCCTGGCCCCCGCCGGGGCAGGCCAATGGGCGATCGGGCGCGGCCTTCACCTCCCGAGGACACCACATAACTGGTCGCGCCGGGAATGTCGGGGCCAGGCCCCCTCGGTTCATCACCGGCGCCAAGCCGACGGCCGCGCGGGCCCAGTTCACCGTCATGATCGAACAGGTCGGCCAACTCGTTCACCAGCGCGCCCGCCAGCTGATCCACATCGGAAATCATGCAGGCGCGCCGATACCAGCGCGTCACGTCATGACCAATGCCGATGGCCAGTAATTCTACTTCCGAACGATTTTCTATCTCCGCAATGGTTTCGCGCAAATGCCTGTCCAGATAACCGCCTGGGTTCACCGACAAGGTGGAGTCATCCACGGGCGCACCGTCAGATATCACCATCAGGATGCGGCGTTCTTCGGGCCGTGCGGCCAGCCGTTTCCAGGCCCATTGCAGGGCCTCGCCGTCAATGTTCTCCTTGAGCAGCCCCTCGCGCATCATC
>CAZWVH010000080.1:0-11652 GCA_964636945.1 uncultured Caulobacterales bacterium
CTAAAGCTTTTCGACTTGCTCGTACTCCAGCTCCACCGGCGTGGCGCGACCGAAAATGGACACCGTGACTTTGAGGCGCGCACGCTCCTCGTCCACCTCTTCCACGGCGCCTTCAAAGGACTGGAACGGTCCGTCGAGCACTTTGACCTTCTCGCCCACTTCAAAGGTGATGGCCGGACGGGCGCGCTCCGCCCCCTCCTCTGCGCGTCCAAGCGTGGCGCGCACTTCACGATCGGATACCGGAGACGGCTTCTTGCCGTGATCTGCGCCGAGAAACCCGGTTACCTTCGGTGTATTTTTGACCAAGTGATACGCGTCGTCAGTCAGGCGCATTTTGACCAGCACATAACCAGGGAAAAATGTCTTCTCCACATTGGTTTTCTTGCCGCGCCTGACCTCCACCACCTCTTCTGTGGGCACTTCAATTTCTTCGAAATGGTCTTCCAGTCCGCGGCTTTGCGCTTCGGCCCGAATGGCTTCCGCCACCTTTTTCTCAAAGTTGGAATAGGCGTGAACGATGTACCACTTTGCTTCCGGCAAATCACGAATTGGCGCAGATTTCGCCTTGGCGTCTGGTTCGCTGGAGTCCTGGTCGGTCGTTGTATCGCTCATTAGCGCACCCTCTCACCCGTCCAGCACTCGATGATATTGCCAAGGCTATTGGGGTCAAATGTCACCACGGAGCAAACAGCGCGGGCCGCAAAAAAATCGACGATGAAAAAGAAGATCGCCATTAAGGTTACGAACGCCAGGACAAACAGGGTTGTGACCAACACTTCCTGACGAGGCGTCCACGTCACCTTTCGCCCTTCTTGGCGCACTTCGCGCAAGAAGCGAATAGGATTGGTCGACTTGCTGTCTGCCATAACAGGCTCCGTGTTTGCGCCGGGTTGGTTGCGCGACTTTAACTGTATCCAATTTCGGGGATTTTGTCAGATATGGGCCAAGGCGGCGATGGACACAAGCCCAAATGCCCTATGTCTGACAGAAACATCCATGGTATGGGCCAAAACTTGACGATGACCACTGACGTGCCGACCACCAATGCAGTCCTGGAGTCCTTTGGCGGCGCGCTTAACATTGCGGTGTTCGGCGCTCATGGAGGGATTGGCCAGGCGTTCGTCAGCGCGCTGAGCGACCAGCCCCACGTCGCTCACCTGACCGCAATCTCACGCATCGCGCCCGATCTGCGCACCGATACGATCCGAACCTTGACATTTGATCTGCGCGATGAAGCCTCGATCGCCGATGCGGCCGCGGCATTGGCCGCCAATGGCCCGCTTCATCTCGCCATCGTCGCCACGGGGGTTTTGCACGACGAGACGCATAGCCTTCGCCCGGAACGCAGCTGGCGTTCCCTCGACGCGGATTCGTTGCTGCACTCCTATCATATCAATGCAGTGGGACCGGCGCTCATTGCAAAGCACGTCCTGCCGCTTTTGGACAAGGAGCGAAAAGCAGGCTTTGCCGCTTTGTCGGCGCGCGTTGGCAGCATTGGCGACAATCGCTTGGGCGGTTGGCACGCATACCGCGCCTCGAAGGCCGCTCTCAATCAAATCATTCGAACGCTCAGCGTCGAATTGGCTCGCAAGAACCCCACGGCATTTTGTGTCGGTTTGCATCCGGGGACGGTGAACACAAACCTATCCCAACCGTTTCAAGCCAACGTGCCGGAGAAGAAGTTGTTCGACCCTGCATTTGCCGCCCACCAGATGTTGAGTGTGCTGAACGGACTAACGCATCGGGACAGCGGCCGCTGCTTTGCGTGGGACGGCCAACCCATACCGCCTTGATTCGGACGTCAATTTTCGGCGCATTTCACCGTGGCTTCGGCTTGCGTCATTTTGCTTGTCGGGTATCGTCTGCGCAACTCTGCAACGGCCTGACACCCGGTCGTCGCGCACGACATCAGGAAGTCTTATGGTGTTACCCGTCACGCTTTCCGTTGACGCCATGGGTGGCGATTTGGGGCCGCAAGCCGCCATTGGCGGTATCGCGCTCGCGCTGGAAACCCACGGTGACAAGGCCCAATTCATTCTCCACGGTGACGAGGCCGTGCTGGCCCCGCTTTTGGAAGCGGCGCCCTTGGTGGCTGAGCGTTCTCGCGTTGAGCATACCGACACCGTTGTCACCATGGACCAAAAGCCGTCTGAAGCGCTGCGCAGAGCCCGCGGGTCCAGCATGTGGAAAGCCGTTCAAGCTGTGAAGGACGGCAAGGCCTCGGTCGCGATATCCGCCGGAAACACGGGGGCGCTGATGGCCATTTCAAAGGTGCTGCTTCGCATGGCGCCCTATGCGCATCGCCCGGCCATTGCCGCCAGCTGGCCAACTCCCGACTCTTCGTGCGTGGTGTTGGACGTGGGCGCGAATGTGAATGTTGAGGCGCGACAATTGGTGGAATTCGCCATTATGGGCGAAGCGTTCTCGCGCGCGATCCATGGCCGCAAACGTCCCTCCGTCGGGCTCTTGAACGTGGGTCAAGAAGAACTCAAAGGCAATGATGTGGTGCGCGCCGCCGACGCGCTTCTGCGCAATTCTGGTGTGGACATGAATTATGTCGGCTTCATCGAGGGCGACGATATCTCCAAAGGTACGGTGGATGTGGTCGCCACCGATGGCTTCACGGGCAATGTGGCTCTTAAAACGGCCGAAGGCACCGCTCGCTTGCTCGCAGGGTGGATGCGCGAAGCGCTGACAAACACGATTGCAGCCAAAGCAGGCGCTGTGCTTGCAAAGGGATCGTTAGCGGGGCTAAAGGACCGCATGGATCCGCGACGGGTCAATGGCGGCGTCTTTCTCGGACTGAATGGCGTGGTGGTCAAAAGTCATGGCGGCGCCGATGAAATTGGGTTCGCCACCGCTTTGGGTATCGCAATTAACATGGCGCGTAGCCATTTCCTTCCTGAAGTGGAGGCGAATCTGGCCAAGTTTGCGCGCAATCAACCTAAGGAGGGCGACGCGGGCGACACGTTGGGTTCCGGCCTAACCACCGCGGAGACGTCATGACTGCTTACCGCTCCACACTCGCCGGCGTTGGCGGGTACCTTCCCGATCGTATTTTGACCAATGACGAATTGGCTCAAATGGTCGAGACCAGCGACGAATGGATCCAAGCGCGCACCGGTATTCGCAAGCGTCATATTGCCGCTGAAGGTGAAACAACGGCCGACATGGGCGCTGAGGCCGCACGGCGTGCTTTGGCTGATGCGCATTTGGCCCCGTCGGATATCGATCTGATCATTGTCGCCACGGCCACGCCTGATCGCACATTTCCCTCCACGGCGTCGTTAATTCAAGATCGACTTGAAGTGCGCAATGGCGCGGCTTTCGACGTGCAAGCGGTTTGCTCCGGGTTCATTTACGCGCTTGCCACTGCTGACCATTTTTTGGCGCGCGGCGCGGCCAAAAACGCCTTGGTGATCGGCTCGGAAACATTCTCCAGAATCCTGGATTGGAGTGACCGGGGCACATGCGTGTTGTTCGGTGATGGCGCTGGAGCAGTGGCGTTGAGCGCAAAGCCTTTGAACGGGGACGCATTCGCGCCAGGCGTGATCAGCACCTATTTGCGCAGCGATGGCCGCTATGCCGATCTTTTGTATGTGGATGGCGGCCCCTCTTCCACCCAACAGGTCGGCCATTTGCGGATGATCGGCAATCAGGTGTTCCGCCACGCAGTGGGCAAAATCTCCGACGCCATCGAACAAGCCGCCCAATTGGCGGAGGTGTCGTTGGACGACATTGATTGGTTCGTGCCCCATCAGGCCAATCAGCGCATCTTGACCGCAGTGGGCGAGAAGCTCGGCATTCCAGACGAAAAAGTGATCGCCACCGTTGCCGAACACGGCAATACGTCCGCGGCGTCCGTACCCTTGGCTTTAGCATCAGGCATTGCTGACGGGCGCATAAAGCGCGGTGATCTGTTACTGATGGAGGCCCTTGGCGGCGGGCTGACATGGGGCGCGGCCTTGGCGCGCTACTAGTTGAACACCCAATCGTGACAATGAGAGAGACACTTCACATGCCGGATGGAACGATTACGCGAGCTGACCTTGCCGACGCATTGAGCGCCGAGCTTGATGCGCCGCGCCCAGAGGCTTCTGATATTGTCCAGACCATCTTATCTGTCATTAGCGAGGAACTGGCGAGCGGCAATGCGGTCAAGCTATCTGGCTTTGGGGCCTTTGAACCGCGTGACAAAAATGCCCGCCTCGGCCGCAATCCAAAGACGGGCGAAGAAGTGCCCATCACGCCGCGGCGCGTGTTGGTGTTTAAGGCCTCACCGGTGCTCAAAGACCGCGTCGCCAATGGCGGAGGCAAAAAGTAACAGGGCCTTCGGGTTTGCAGCCTTTCCAAACGGGACTGACGACGTTACACAAGCGGGCTTGGACGGAGCGTGGCGCAGCCCGGTTAGCGCACTGGTCTGGGGGACCAGGGGTCGCAGGTTCAAATCCTGCCGCTCCGACCAACGCTCAAAAACACCCATTACCCGGGGCCAAAGGGATCGGGGAATTTCAGATTGGCGCGGACCAAGGTGTCAAAGGGTGTCGCCGTCAATAGCTCGTCCGCCTTTCGCATATATTGGGCGATGTCATCGGCCAAATGCTTGGATTGCATTGGGACATTGCGCGCGATCGCAGCCGGCAATTCATCACCCTCTTCGCTTGATGCCAACGCCGCTTCATAAGCTTGTGCGCGGCCATAGAACGCCTCGCCCATGGCGCGAATTTTCTTGCCCACTTGCGTATCGCCAACGCCCATTTCGCGCAACGCAGCGTCCAGATCATCGAACATGTGATCGAACAGCGCTTGGCTCAGCGACTGGCCGGCCTCACCTTCCGCGCGCAATCGCCGGATCACCAGCACGACGTGCAAGGTGATCATGTCAAAACGTCCATCCTGGCTATCGATGACGCCAGCCTGAAAAAATGCAGCGTTTCGTGCTTGTTGTACGCAGGCGGCATATAGACTTTTGGCCTTGTCTGCTTCCCATCGCTTGCGGCCGAGCAGCCGTTGCAGCATGTTAATCTCCAATTTGATACCCATGTTTTGAGCAGCGTCGCCCAATGAGACGCCATGACATGAAAGTATGGAGCTTGCCCATGTCCTCAATGCGCTTCGCCGCATTCGCCGCCACGACCGCTGTTGTCGCCATGGCGTGCACACCAACCACACAGCGTCACGGTTATGTGCCCGAGACTGAATCACTCACCGAAATTGTGGCCTACCAAGACACAGAGCAAAGCGTTTTGGCACGATTTGGCAATCCATCAACGCGCGGCACGTTTGAAGACAATGTCTGGTATTATGTCACTGATGTGCGCCGGCAGTTGGCGTATCTGCGTCCTGAATCAAGCGCGCGGTCCATCACCGCGGTCTATTTCGACGCAGACGGCATGGTTTCAGAAGTGCGCACCTTCGGCCTAGAAAACGGACGCGTGGTGAACATGGTCGATCGCAAAACACCCACGCGCGGGCGCGAACTGAGTGTGATCGAGCAATTGCTGGGCACCGTGGGCCGCTTGCCCACAGAACAGCTTGGCGATCAGCAGAACTTGCCGGGCGGCGCTGGCGGACCTGGACCGCAATAGGGCGGTCTAATCTGTGACCGCCAGGCCCATGGTCCACATTGTGTAGAGAAACAGCGTCGAAAATCCGAAAAAGCCGAGATAGAGAAGACGTCCGGCCCAATTCATCACAATGTATTTGTGGCGCAGCTCGCGTCGCAATCGATACATGTTCTCTTCCACGGACGCGTGATAGCGAAACCGGCGATAACTGAGCCCGTAAACACACAAGAACGCCGCTGCGAACAAAACTGTCAGGCAGGCGGAAAAGACCACCCGCTCGACCACGGTATTGAGCGCAAAAGCGGGGTTGTCCGACGCCACAAATAATGTGGCCGCCGCAATGATAATCCCGGAGAATATCAGCAATGCGCTCAGGATGGCGTTGTGACGCTCGGAGCGGCCGAGCAAATGCTCAATAACCCGAAGCTCATGTGACGTGGCGGAAAAGACAAAGTCGCGGCGCTTATATGTTGCCAGACGGCCAAGTTCAGCTTCGGTCAAACCGTTTGGAGAGTTCGGCGCGTCTTCGCCCATTCCCAACACCGATGAAAGTTGGGACTGGAGCGGCTAACCGCCCCAGTCCATTCCGCTTGATTAATGCCCGCCGGCAAGTCCGGCCAATAAGAGCAAGGCCACAATGTTGGTGATCTTGATCATTGGATTCACCGCCGGACCGGCTGTGTCCTTGTAAGGATCGCCAACGGTGTCGCCTGTGACAGCAGCTTTGTGGGCTTCTGAGCCCTTGCCGCCATGATGACCGTCCTCAATGTATTTCTTGGCGTTGTCCCACGCCCCGCCGCCGGCCGTCATGGAAATCGCCACGAACAAACCGGTGACGATCACGCCGAGCAACATGGCGCCAACGGCTGCGAGCGCACTCACCTTGCCCACCGCGTCAAAGCCGAAGTCACCGGCCACCAGCCACACGGCGAAGAACAACACCAGCGGCGACAACACAGGCAACAGGGACGGCGCCACCATTTCCTTGATCGCCGCCTTGGTCAGCATGTCCACCGCCCGGCCGTAATCAGGCTTGGCCTTAAACTCCATAATGCCGGGGATTTCCTTGAACTGGCGACGCACTTCGTCCACCACCGCTTGGGCTGCGCGGCCCACAGCCATCATGGACATGCCGCCAAACAAGAAGGGCAACAAGCCGCCGAACAGCAGCCCCACCACCACATAAGGGTTTGCCAGGGAGAAGTTCACGTCCACGCCGTAAAAGAACGTCCCCACTGTGGCGTTATTGGCGAAGAAGGCGATGTCCTCAGTATAAGCCGCGAACAAAACCAATGCGCCCAACCCAGCCGAACCAATGGCGTAGCCCTTAGTCACAGCCTTAGTGGTGTTGCCCACCGCATCCAGCGCATCGGTCGTTTCGCGCACATTGGCGGGCAGATCGGCCATTTCTGCGATACCGCCAGCATTGTCGGTTACCGGGCCGAAGGCGTCGAGCGCCACAACCATGCCAGCCAGCGCCAGCATTGTGGTGACGGCAATGCCAATGCCGTATAGGCCGGCAAAGGCGTTGGTGGCCACAATACCGAAAATGATGATCAATGCTGGCAACGCCGTCGCCTCAAGCGACACAGCCAGGCCTTGGATCACATTTGTGCCATGACCAGACTCCGACGCTTGCGCCACCGAACGCACCGGCCGGAATCCCGTGCCCGTGTAGTATTCGGTCACCCAAACAATGGCGCCGGTCACCACGAGGCCAACCAATCCGCTGAGAAAGAGCTCGGTTCCGCTAATTTCGCGAATGCCCGCCTCGCTCACCGCTGTAAAGCTTTCACCAAAGCCGCCCAGCACGATGTGCGTTGAGGCTGCAAGGCCGACAATGCAAAGGACGCCTGTGGCCACAAGGCCCTTGTAAAGCGCACCCATCACATTCTTCGATTCCCCAAGACGCACAAAGAAGGCGCCCGCAATCGAAGCAAAAATACAGGTCCCGCCAATTGCGAGCGGGAAGACCATCATCAATCCGAGCTCGTTGCCGGTGAAGAAGATAGAGGCCAACACCATGGTGGCCACAATGGTCACCGCATAGGTCTCAAACAGGTCCGCCGCCATACCGGCGCAGTCACCCACATTGTCACCCACATTGTCAGCGATGGTCGCGGCGTTGCGCGGATCGTCCTCGGGAATACCGGCTTCAACCTTGCCGACCATATCCCCGCCCACATCAGCGCCTTTGGTGAAGATGCCGCCGCCAAGCCGGGCAAAAATGGAGATCAAAGAGGCGCCAAAACCGAGCGAGACAAGTGCGTCAATGATTTGGCGGTCTTCACCCGGTGTGAGGCCAAACACGCCAACCAGAACGCCGTAGTAAGCGGCCACGCCAAACAAAGCCAATCCGGCCACCAACATGCCCGTGATGGCGCCGGACTGAAACGCCACGGCAAGACCAGCGGCCAAGCCCGTTTTTGACGCCTCAGTGGTGCGAACATTCGCGCGCACCGACACCAGCATGCCGATAAACCCAGCCGCGCCTGACAATAATGCGCCCAATGCAAACCCGATGGCTGGGAAATGGCCTAGAAACGCCAATACGGCGACCAAAACCACGACGCCCACAATGGCGATCGATGTATATTGACGGCGCAGATAGGCATTCGCGCCTTCCTGAATCGCCGCTGCAATTTCTTGCATGCGTTCGTTACCCGGCGACCGCGCAAGCAAGCTGCGTGTTTGTAGTGCGCCATAAACGACGGCCACCAAAGCCGCCGCCACCGCAAACCAAATGACCCTTGGCTCCATTGTGTCTCGCCCCAAAATTGCGTTGTGTCGCGCCTGGAAAAGAACCCCCATGCGCCCTCTGGATAGAGGATCACAGACGCTGACATAACCGCCGCTGGCCCGCAACCTATACGTCGGACCAACACGGTGCGATCAGCGACTCGAATACTGACCCAAAATCAAATGGACTGTCGCTCAATAGGGTTATGACTTCATTAACGAAGGACAGTGCCGAAATTGGCTTAAGCCAGAACGTCGGCGACGACTAATTGCAAAGTGTTTGCCGTCAAATTGTCAAAAGTGGGAATAGCCGTATGGCCCATCACTTGTGATGATCCGTTCGGCAATGTTTATGCGCACCCCCCCTCCCATGGCGCAGTCTCCGATCCTGGCCAGAGAAACGCGCGAACGCGCAGCGGCTTGAGATAAATCATTGCGCGCTGACACAGGAGCGGTGAACGCCAATTCATAGTCATCACCGCCAGTGGCCAAATGCATGAGTGCGTGGTCGCGCGTTTCCTGCGCTTCCACCCAAGCCGATGCCGCCGGCGAGAGCGGCAGGCGATCTAAGTCCGCGATAATTTGGACTTGAGACAGTGTCGCAATGTGATCAAGGTCGCCAAGAACACCATCTGAGACATCGATTGCGGCGCTAGCGTGTTGGGCAATGGCTTGCGCAAAGCCGGCGCGTGGCTGAGGCAGACGATAACGCTGGCAAAGATAGTCGGCATGATCGCGTTTCAGATGCGCCAGCTCACCGCGCGCCGCCGCCAATCCGAGCACGCCATCGCCGATGGTCCCAGTGACGTAAACGTCATCGCCGACGCGTGCGCCGGATCGCAAGACGGGCGCGCCATATGCGCATTGTCCCAGCATGGTGACAGCGACGGTCAAGGGCCCTTTGGTGCGTGTCGTATCACCACCCAAAAGCGCAATGGCGTACTGGTCTTGATCAGCGCGAAGTCCGTCGACAAACGCAATCTGCATGGCCTCCTCAGTTCCCTCGGGCCAAGAGATGCTCAAAAAATAACCGAATGGCGCCGCGCCTTTGGCAACAACATCGGAGACATTCACTCGGATGGCTTTACGGGCGACCAACTCGTAAGGATCGTCTGCCAGAAAATGCACACCGGCGACCAGCATGTCTGCTGAAACCACAATAGTCTGATCAGTTGGCGGCAGGGTCGCGACGTCGTCAGTGAGCCTGTGAGCGCCAGGCGCGCTTAACGACAACGGGCGGAGATGTTTGGCGATAAACTCAAATTCGCCGCTCAACCTGCATCTCCAGAGCCCCCCGGGAGCCGCTTTTCGCGCGCCAACGCATCCAGCGCACCATGAATGAACCGCGGCTCTGAACCTGAGAAAAATGCATCGGCCACAGTGAGCATGGAATCCACGATCACCGCTGTGGGCGTGTCGCCACGATAAAGAATTTCATAACCACCGGCGCGCAAAATCGCCCGCGCGGTGGAATCGATCCGCCGCAGCGCCCAACCCTCAGCCAGCACTGAAGAGATGGCCTCATCGATCGGGCCTTGATTGGCGACAACACCGCGGACCACATCCTCAAAAAACCCAGTATCCACTGGAGTTTCCCGGTGTTCCTCGGACAATCGATGTTCCAAGAATTCCTTGACCACCGCGTCAACGCCGCGCCCACCGAACTCAAGTTGGTAAAGTGCCTGCGCCGCCGCCAAACGCGCATCGTGGCGACTCTGTGCAAATCGTTCATCGGAGGCGGATAATGGCCGTGAAGAGGACGAACTCACAGCCCCTCCTCAAGACGCCAGCGCGCCTGAAGCACTTGAAGGCAGGCGTTGGCCGCTTCTGCGCCCTTATCTTTGCCAGACCGTTTCGCGCGCACCATGGCCTGATCCTTCGTGTTCACCGTAAGAACCCCAAATCCAATCGCCAGGCCGTCACCGTCCGGTCCCGAAAGCGTCAGATCCATCAGCGCTCGAGCCACTTCATTGCACACATGATCATAATGGGAGGTCTCGCCGCGAATGACACAACCCAGCGCGATATACGCTTGATAGTCGCCAGTCGCCGCAGCCGAAGCGATCAGCGCCGGGATTTCAAATGCGCCAGGAGCCTCAAGGATATCGTGTTGTACTCCCGCTTTATCCAGCACAGCGTAAGCGCCCTGTTCCAACTCTCGCGCCACATCCTCGTAATAGCGCGAGGACACAATCAAGATGCGCGGCGTGTCAGCCATTCATATCCTCCGGCAATCCGCGCACATCCGTGACGCACAACCCATAACCCTCAAGCGCCGCCAATTTGCGCGGCGCGTTCGTGAGCAAGATCATATCTTGCACGCCCAAGTCGAGCAGGATTTGCGCGCCAACGCCATAGGCGCGCAGCGTGCGCGCTTCAGGATCATCATCGCTGTGAGCTGGCGCGCCAAATTGCTCGGCTACGGCTGAGGGGTGGGTCTCGCGCAAAAACACAAGCACACCGGGACCATCATGCGCCGCCGCGTGCGCGATCGCGTCCTCAATCCGCATGCGGCCAGGACTTAACGCTCCCCCAAGAACATCAACCGGAAAGTCGACCTTATGCATGCGCACCAAGGTCGGCTCGTCCGCACGCGGACGCCCCTTCACCAAGGCGACATGCTCTCCGCCATCCAGTCGATTGCGAAACACCATCAGCCGAAATCCCTCGCCCCAACGGCTGTCAAAGTCAGCCTCCATTCGCCGCTCCACAAAGCGTTCATTGCGCCGACGATAGGCGATGAGGTCAGCGATCGTACCGATCTTCAATCCATGATGCTGGGCGAACGCCACCAAATCAGGCATGCGCGCCATGGTGCCGTCATCATTCATGATCTCGCAGATCACGCCGGCAGGGGTCAGTCCCGCCAAGCGCGATACGTCGACGGCGGCCTCAGTATGTCCCGCGCGGGTCAACACGCCGCCATCGCGGGCGACCAGGGGAAATACGTGACCCGGGGAGGCCAAGTCATTGGGTCCTTTGGACGGATCAATGGCCACAGCAATGGTGCGAGCCCGATCGTGAGCGGAAATGCCTGTGGACACGCCCTCTCTCGCCTCGATAGATACGGTGAAATTGGTGTGATTGCGCGCCCGGTTGCGATTGGTCATGGGACTGAGCTGCAATTCGGATGCGCGTTCGTCCGTCAGCGACAAGCAAATCAAACCGCGACCGTGCTTGGCCATGAAATTGACCTGGTCGGGCGTGGCGAATTGGGCGGGGATCACCAGATCACCTTCATTCTCGCGGTCCTCAGCGTCCACGAGGATGAACATCTTCCCGTTGCGCGCGGTCTCAATGATGTCCTCAGCGGGGGCGATGGGCGTGTCATCGATCATTGCGCCAC
>CAZWVH010000081.1:0-7439 GCA_964636945.1 uncultured Caulobacterales bacterium
GCTTCGTTTTGAGCCTTCCGGCGGGCTTCGATGTGAGCATGTTTTGAGCATGTCATCTCATGCTCAGCCTCCGGAATCAGTAGTTCTTTTATATATTTATCTAATACGCGGACAGAGTCGGATAGCTACGCACTGGACTTCCCCCGGTTTCGTGGACAGTTATGGGCTAGCGGTTGATAGCCGTTCTGGTGCGGTTTTTTCGTAGGCGATCGGTGATTGATATCCAAAGGCGGAGTGGCGGCGGGCAGGGTTGTACCAGCCCCACTTTCGCCAGCTCGCGCTCGAATGTCTCGAACGCAGCCGCATCACTATCGAATAGATCGTCCCAAACAACGCAAGACCGGTCCGCCGCATAGAGGTGCATGGCCCACTGCGTTTCATGCTCAAGGCGAATGGTCTCAAGGCTTGCAGTGACGCCGCCTTAGTTTATTTCACGGGACAATATCGAGGCGCCAATGTCGGGATCGCCTGCAGGCGCCGTACTTCTCCTTCGTTAGTTGTCACCATGCGCCGCATCGAGACCATCAAGGATCGCTAATCCCCTGCTCACGTCACCCTTTGCGGCGTAGGCGCGGAAGCGGGTTTCAGCATCGAACTCGGCGATAGCCCGGGCGGAGAACTCCTCAAACAGCTTGTTCATGCTGGCGCCGCGATGGACCGCAAGCGCTTTGAGGCGCTCGTGTTGGTCATCGGGCAACCGGATCGTCAATGTGCTCATCGCTTGCTCCTTTTGTAGGTTTCCAAAAACTCGCCGGCGGTCTGGATCTTCAGGCCCGGGAAAATTAGCTCCCCGCGCGCCAGATCGCGCCTGTTTGCGGTGATGATCGTCGCCGCGCCACCGGCAAACGCCAATTCAATCAGATGGTTGGTGTTTTTTCTCGGTTGCGAATTCCCTTCGCTCCGCTCACTTGCGCAACCTTCATCCGGCAAATTCGGCGGCCAGAGATAATAGACCGACGTCCACCGACTGACGCGCCTCAGCGTCGCCACTGGCAACATCGATCTCTGGTTTGCCCCTAAAGTCCGGCGTCAGCAGATTGCAGACCGCGATTGACCAAAAGCGGGTCCACGCTCGGTTCGCGACCGCGGAAATTGACATAAGCGTCCATGGCGTTCTGGCTATTGCCCGCTGAGAAAACGTTCTCGTAAAGCTTCTTCGCCAGCTCTTGATCAAAGGGGTCGCCGACTTCTTCGAAAGCGGCATAGCCATCGTTATCCAGAACCGCCGCCCACATGTAGGTGTAATAGCCGCCCGCATAGAGTTCCCCAGCGAAGGCATGCAAAAAGTGCGGCGAACGGTGGCGCATCTCGATCGCTGCCGGCATACCAGCTTGGGCAAGGACGCCATCTTCAAATGAATTGATGTCGAGATCAGCGATGATGTCTGGGTCGGTAAGCCTATGAAAGGCTAAATCCACAAAACCAGAGGCAATGTACTCGACATTGTCGAATCCAGATTTGGCGTTGCCGGCCGCCCTCAATTTGTCCAACAATTCTTGGGGCATGGGCTCGCCAGTTTCGTGATGCAGTGCAAATTCCTGGATCACAGCCGGCTCGCGCATCCAGTGTTCATAGATTTGAGCCGGAAATTCCACAAAGTCGTAATCAACCGCGGTTCCAGAAATCGAAGGGTGAGTCACATCGGACAACAAGCCGTGCAAGGCGTGGCCAAACTCGTGAAAGATCACTTCAGCTTCGCGCATCGTAATGAGAGCTGGCTTGCCGGGCGCCGGCTTGTTGTAGTTGCAATTGTTCATGATCAATGGCGCGATGCGACCATCGAGCTTATGCTGAACGCGCAATGCGCTCATCCACGCGCCCGACCGCTTGCCAGGACGAGCAAAGTAATCCCCGTAAAACAGACCGAGCGGCTCTCCGTCCGCTGACGACATTTCCCAAACGCGCACATCGGGGTGATAGACAGGGATGTCCTCTCGCTCGGTGAATGACACGCCAAATAATCGTTCAGCAACCGCAAATTGCGCCGCGAGGACATTGTCGAGGGACAAATGCGCTTTCACAGCATCTTCGTCGAGTTCGTAGAGCCGACTGCGCGACTTTTCCGAGAAATACCACCAATCCCACGGTTCAAGCGAATGTTCGACGCCTTCTTCGGCCATGACATTGACGATCTCCTGGGCCTCCGCTTCGGCCTTGGCAATCGCCCCGTCCCACACTTCGCTCAACAGCGCGTGCGCTGCTTCGGGCGTACCAGCCATGGTGTTGGCCGTGCGAAAATCGGCGAAGCTTTCAAAACCCAGCAAATTGGCGCGCTCTAGACGCAGCTGCAAAATCTGGCGAATGGTGTCGGCGTTAGAAAACTCGTTCTCATTGTCGCCGCGGTTCGTCCAGGCGTTGAACACTTGCTCTCGCAAATCGCGGCGGGTGGAAAACGTCATAAATGGCTCAAACGACGAACGCGCGAGGGTAATGACATGCTTTCCGTCCATCCCGCGCTCGGTGGCGGCTTGCGCGGCCGCGCTCAAGACAAAATCTGGCAGACCCGCTCGGTCTTCATCCGTCTCCAGGACCAGCGCAAAGGCTTCGGCATCCTTCTGCACGTTTTGGCTGAACGCCGTATAGTGCGATGCGAGCTCTTCGGTGATCTGAGCCAAGCGGTTGCGGTCATCGCCCGTGAGTTCGGCCCCGGCTCGGACAAACCGGGTATGCGTGCGCTCCAAGACCCGGGCCTGTTCTGCGTTCAGGTCGAGCGTGTCGCGGGATGCATACAAACCATCGATGCGGGCGAACAGGTCCTTGTTTAACGCGATAGCGCTGGAATGGGCGGCGAGTTTGGGCGCCATCTCTCGCTGAATTGCACGCAGCTCATCATTGGTGGCGGATGATGTGAAGGCTGAAAAGGTGCGCTGAACCCGATCCAATTTTGAACCCGCGCGCTCCAGCGCCACGATGGTGTTGTCAAAGGTGGGCGCTTCGGCGCTTTGTGCGATCGCGGCGATTTCGCTCTGATGCAACGCCATAGCGTGTTCGAATGCAGGCCTGAAGTGTTCTGGCGTGACGACGTCAAAAGGTGGCGCACCGAACGGCGCGGTCCAGTCGGCAATCAATGGATTGCCGTCAATGGCGGCTTGGGCGTCTTCGACGGTCTGAACATCGGCGGCGGCTTGCGGCAGAACTGCACCGGAAATCGCGATGATTGCACTCGCCGCGAGCAACCGCGTGCGCAGCCCAGGGCGAAACTCATGTCCCATCATGGTGGTCATGTCCTTCTATAATGCGCGCCATTCTGGCGATTGCCGAGCAGGATAAACCGCACGGCGTCAAGTTCGGCTATTGTTCGTAGTGATCACGCACCAATTGGTCCAGGAGCATGACGCCCCAGCCCCGCCCCGTTGAGCCCTGTGCATCCCAGGCCGTGGATGCAATGTCCAGGTGCGCCCAGCGCGTTTGCGGGTCCACAAAGTAGCCAACAAATTGCGCCCCTATATTGGCGCCGCCTATGCCGCCCTCGACGATGTTTTTGATGTCGGCGAAATTGGATTGTAATTCCGCGCGCACCGAGGGATGAAGCGGCATCCGCCAGACTTCGTCTCCACTTGTTTGCCCGGCTGCTATGAGCTGTCCGGCAATGTCATCATGACGAGAGTAAAGACCCGCGTACTCATCCCCCAAGGCGACCCGAACCGATCCGGTTAACGTTGCGAGATTAACTAGGATCTGTGGATTGAACTCTTGTTGGACGTACCACACGGCGTCAGCGAGCAGCAGTCGACCTTCGGCGTCGGTATTGAGCACCTCCACCGTCTGACCTGACATGGTCGTCACAATGTCCCCCGGCCGTTGCGCATTGGCGCCGGGCATGTTTTCCGCCAAGGCGGCGACCGCAATGACATTGACCGGAGCTTCACGTTTGGCGATCGCCAACAGGGCTCCTACTGACGCGGCAGCGCCAGACATATCGTACTTCATCCGCCACATCCCGCTACCATCCTTGAGCGAGATGCCGCCAGTATCAAAGGTGACCCCCTTGCCCACAAACGCAACCGGATCGCTACTATCCTCCGCCCCGTCATAGCGCACGACCAGCAAACGGGGTTCGCGTGCGCTGCCCTGACCAACCCCAAGGAGGGCTCCCATGTTCAGCCGGCGCATTTCCTCCGGATCGAGCACAGTGATGCGCACATTGGGGACGCCGCGGAATTCGCCACGGACTCGCTCCACAAAGCTCTCTGGGTAGATCACATTGCCGGGGGCGTTAATTAGATCACGGGCGAATACAACGGCGTTTGCAACGTGCTCCAGATCACCCTCATAAGCGTTCCGATTCTCGCCGGCATTGGGGACGATAAACGTCAGATCAACCGCTGAATTCTCGGGCTCGGATTTGTGAGCCACAGACCGATAGGCCCCGAGCCGAACACCCAGAGCGACGTGCGCTGCGGGCGTCGTGGTCTGGGTTTGCAACCCGTCCAAGTGGACTGCCGCTGCAGTCACTCCGTCGAGAGATTTGGCGATCGCTTCGCCAATAGTTTTCAGGTCGCGATTGGTGAGCTCCTGATCTCCGACGCCGATCAGCACAAGCCGGTCATAGCTCGCCATTCCGTAGAGAGTGAGGTGTTCGCCAATATTCCCAGAAAATGCGGCCGCATCGATTGCGCGCACCAAGCTGTCGTCTGTGTCGGAATTGATTTGCTCGGCCGCTTCCGTTAGCGGGCCTGAACCCGAGATCGGGAGTACAAGGACCGCGGCGTCGCTGGGTCGAGCGTCAGAGAACGATATCGATTGAGCTTGAGCCGTCGTCGCAGCAAAGACCAATGCAAGAATGGTCGCTAAAAATCGGTTCATGTTGCGCTCCTAATCGCTCATGTGGCGGTCAAAATGGCGGACACGGTCGACCAGACGGAATGATCGGGTCAAGACGGCAAACTCGTAACTCGGCATAAGCAAAACCGATCAAAAAAAGTTCGGCGCCGAGGTGTTTTCCTGCATGACTCGCGAACGGGGCCGGTTTTAACGTGGGATCACGGCCGATTTAGACGCTGAGCCGCCGCTTTGCCCACTTGCGGGCTCTATGCTCGGACGCCGAGGGGGCGACGATCTTAGGCGAAGCCGCGTTTATCGACGCTCCGACCCCACTTGCTCCGAGCTGGGCCACGACCTAACTAGGGTGTCGCCGGGTAACCCACCTGTCACTCGACGGTTTCAACGATCAAGACATCGCATGATCCGCATTGCGCGGGTTGAGTTGGCTTGGTCCCGGATTTCCGAAGGAGAGGCGGAGTGCGGCGGACCTTGCGCACAATTGGCTGACGGGCCGTCCAGAGGGGAGTGACCAGGTATGCTGTTCGCGCTGCTATCGCCATTTATGCTGGCGGTGTTCGCTCCGGCGGCAAGGCGGGTGGCAGGGCCGCTGGCGGGCTGGGTTGTTGCTCTTATCCCAGCAGCGTTGCTCGTCTATTTCAGTCAGTTCCTCGCGCCTGTCTCCGCTGGCGAAGTTGTCCGCTTTTCTACCGATTGGGTGCCGTCCGCAGGCATCGCGCTGTCATTTTACGTGGACGGTCTGAGTCTGCTCTTTGCGCTCTTGATCACGGGGATCGGCACGTTGATCGTGCTCTACGCCGCGGCCTACTTGAAGGGGCACGTCGACCTTGGCCGGTTCCTCATGTTCATCCTGTTATTCATGGGGTCAATGCTAGGACTCGTCCTTGCGGACAACATCATCACGCTATTCGTGTTCTGGGAGCTGACATCGGTCACATCGTTTCTTTTGATCGGGTTTAACCACAAAAGCCCGCGTTCGCGCCGCGCCGCGGTCCAGGCTCTGGCGGTAACGGGCGGCGGCGGTCTCGCGCTCCTCACAGGCCTGATCTTGATGGCGCAAGTCGGCGGCTCAATGGAGTTGTCCGAGCTCTTAGCGAACGGCGAAGTTCTGCGCGATCATCCCAGTTATTTGGCGATACTCATACTGGTTTTGGCGGGGGCCTTCACCAAGTCCGCCCAGACGCCGTTCAATTTTTGGCTGCCCAACGCAATGGAGGCGCCAACTCCGGTGTCCGCCTATCTGCATTCGGCAACAATGGTGAAAGCGGGCGTGTATCTGCTGGCCCGAATGAACCCCGGCCTCGGCGGGACAGAGGTTTGGCAGACGACACTGGTCGTGTTCGGTGCGGCGACGCTTCTCATCGGCGCGGTGCTCGCATTGCGCAACACCGATCTCAAACTCATGCTCGCCCAAACCACCGTGGCGAGCCTAGGCCTCTTGGTGTTCCTGATTGGGCTCGGCCACGACAAGGCGATCGAGGCGGCGATGGCGTATTTGCTCGCCCACTCGTTGTTCAAGGGTGCGCTCTTCATGGTTGCCGGCGCCATCGATCATGGGACGGGCACGCGTGAGGTCACCGGTTTGTCCGGTCTCGCTCGGCCCATGCCTCTCACCGCCATTGCGGGTTTTTTGGCGGCGCTATCCATGGCTGGCCTCCCACCGTTTTTTGGCTTTATCGCCAAGGAATTTGCCTACAAGGCGACGCTTGAGGGCATGTGGGCCAATCCCGTCACAGCTGTGGCTCTGGCGGGGAACATCGCGCTGTTTACGATCGCCTTTCTGGTGGGCATCAAGCCATTCATCGGGGGGCGCAGCGAGACACCCAAGCCCGCCCGCGAGGGATCGCCATCGTTGTGGCTCGGACCGATCATACTGGCGGTCCTTGGCCTTCTCGCCGGACCTTGGAACACGCTGACCGAGACCTGGCTGATTGGTCCAGCCGTGTCTGCAGTGGACGGTGCGCCCAATGCAGTGGACCTGTACTTGTGGGGCGGGTGGGAGTTGCCGGTCGCCCTCAGTGCGGCGACAATAGTGCTGGGTGCGCTGCTATTACGGCGATCGAGCTCGGTGCAACGCGTTCTCGCCGCGGGGCTCGACCGGCTTTGGGGTCCTGACAAAGGCTATGATCAACTTATGGATGGGCTGGTGGCGCTGGCGCGTGGGGTGACTAGCGCGCTGCAAACGGGATCTTTGCGGCGGTATCTCCTCATTAGCTTCGTGGTCGCCTCAGCGGCTCTCATTGCGCCGATGACACTGATCGACGGCGCAGGCGCTCCGCTCGTTGTGCCGCAAACGGACTTCTACGTTTGGGGCGTGGCGGCTCTCGCGATCCTGGGCGGCCTTGCGATAGCGATCACGCGGTCGCGGCTGGTAGCCATTCTCTCAATGGGCGTTCTCGGCCTAGCAGTGGCGTTTATCTTCCTTTTGTTTGGCGCGCCCGACCTTGCCTTTACCCAGTTGATGGTGGAGACCCTCTCGGTGGTCATCCTCGCATTGGTGATCGCCCGCTTGCCGGTCCATGGCAAGGACTGGCGCGGCTGGCCGCGGGCATTACGCGACTGCACGATCGCCATCGCTTTCGGCGTGGCAATTACAACGCTATTGTTGTCAATCACCAGCGGGCCGCTCGATCTGACCTTGAGCGAATATTTCGGCG
>CAZWVH010000081.1:7539-11205 GCA_964636945.1 uncultured Caulobacterales bacterium
TTGTTGTCAATCACCAGCGGGCCGCTCGATCTGACCTTGAGCGAATATTTCGGCGCGAAGAGCTACACTGAGGCCTATGGCCGCAACATCGTCAACGTTATTTTGGTCGATTTTCGCGCTTTGGACACGTTGGGCGAAATCGCGGTTGTCGTCATTGCCGGCGTTGCGGTCCTCGCGTTACTCGCGCCGATCCTCCATCGCGCGCCAAGCCGGAAGGAGGGCGTGGAGTGAATTCGCTCATTCTTCGTGCGGCAACACCGTTTCTCGTCAGCCTAACGGTGTTGTTTTCCATTTACGTGCTGTTACGCGGGCACAACGAGCCGGGTGGCGGATTTATCGGCGGCCTGATTGGCGCGTCGGCGTTTGCGACATACGCCATCGCCGAAGGCGTTGGCGCCATGCGGCGCGCTATGATCGTCCATCCGATCTCTCTTGCCGGGATGGGATTGTTGATCGCAGCGCTGAGCGGCGTGATGTCGATTGTGTTCGGAGACCCGTTCTTGACGGGTCAATGGTGGTTTCCTGAATTTAATCCAGACCTCAAGTATATTTCGACCGTCGTTCTGTTTGATATAGGCGTTTACTTGGTCGTTGTTGGTGCGATTGTTGCTATTATTTGTGGTCTAGAGGAGTGTGAGTGACATGGAAGGCGCTTTCGCAGTCGTCGTGGGAATTTTGTTCTCCATCAGTGTCTACCTGTTGCTGTCAGGCTCTCTGATCCGCTTAGTGCTTGGCGTTTTCGTCTTTGGTAACGCCACCCATTTGCTGATTTTCGTCGCCGGCCGACTGACCCGCGAGGTGCCCCCTCTCATTGCCGATGACGCTTACCTGCCCGAGGCGGGGCTATCAAATCCTTTGCCGCAAGCTCTGATTCTCACCGCAATCGTGATCAGTTTCTCATTGTTTGCGTTTCTGCTTGTGTTGACTTATCGCGCATATCAATCCCTCGACACGGTGGACACCGACGAGATGCGTGAGGCTGAGCCTGCGCGATCAACTCCAATGCGGCGGGGGCGCGATGTTTGAGTCCGCCGCTGATCTCGTTCCTTGGTTAGCAGTCGCTCCGCTTGCGATCCCTCTTTGCGCCGCGGCG
Source organism: uncultured Caulobacterales bacterium (assembly GCA_964636945.1). Lineage (GTDB taxonomy): Bacteria > Pseudomonadota > Alphaproteobacteria > Caulobacterales > Maricaulaceae > CAZADA01. The sequence goes on from CAZWVH010000081.1 coordinate 8,633, forward strand.
CTGGCGGTTGCGGCATGGGGGCATGACCGCGCTCAGATCGCTATTGGCGTGTGTGGGCTGCTGGCCCAGTTCGCCGCCGCCGCTACGTTGTTCGCCCATGTGTGGGACAACGGCGTCTTGGCGGTATCGATGGGGGGCTGGCAAGCACCGTTCGGTATCGCGCTCGCCGCGGATACGTTGGGCGCCGGCTTGACTGTGGTCGCCACGCTCGTGGCGTTAGTCATTGTTGTTTACGGCCTTGCCGACACATCGTCTGAACAACGCAGGGCCGGCTTCTTCCCTCTCATGCTCGCCTTGATGACCGGGGTTGCCGGCGCATTTCTGACCAGCGATCTTTTCAACCTGTATGTGTGGTTTGAATTGACGCTCATCTCCTCGTTCGGCCTGATGGTGCTGGGTGGCCAGCGTGCGCAGATCGACGGAGCGGTCAAATATGCCGTGCTGAATCTCTTGGCGACGACCTTTCTGCTCATCGCCATCGGGTTGCTTTATGGGATGACGGGAACGCTCAACATGGCGGATCTGGCCGGTCGGGTTAGCGCGCTCGGCAACACCGCCGCCATGGAGACTGTGGCGCTCTTGCTGTTGGTCTCTCTCGGCATGAAGGCGGCGCTGTTCCCGCTCTACTTTTGGCTGCCAGCCGCCTACCATACGCCTCTGCCCACCGTCTCAGCGGTATTTGCCGCGTTGCTGACCAAGATCGGGGTCTACGCGATTATCCGGGTTTTCATGACGGTGTTCCCCGAAGGCGCGGAATTGGCGCGTGAAGTCATGGTGTGGGCCGCCGTAACAACAATGATTTTGGGTGCGTTAGGCGCACTCGCCGAGCCCGACATCCGCCGAGTGGTTTCGTACACAGTCATCAGCGGAGTGGGCGTGATGATTGCGGGGCTTGCCATTGGAACACAGGCCGCACTGTTGGGCTCACTGTTCTATGTGGTGCACTCCATCATCATATCGGCGGCTCTCTTTATGGCGGCGGGTTTGGCCAACCGTGCGGGGGGCGTCGCCGATATCGAATCGCTCGCTGGACTGTACAAGCGCGCGCCACTCTTGAGCATTTCTTTCCTCCTTGTTGGCCTTTCATTAGCGGGTGCGCCGCCGCTGGGGGGCTTCTGGCCCAAGGTGTACCTGGTTCAGGCCGGCTTGAGCGCTGGTGCGCCTGTGCTTGTGGGCGCCATCTTGATCGCCGGCTTCTTGACCCTCGTCTTAGTCGGACGGACGTTCGCGCTGGTGTTTTGGCGTGAAGCGCCGACGGAGGCGGAGACATCAGTACAGGCCCAGCCGGTGCTCAACCTCGCTCTCGCTGCGCTCACGGTTTTAACGGTGGGAGTGGGCCTGTACTCAGCGCCTATCGTGGACGCAGCCTCGAGAGCCGCCGGTGAACTGTTAGAGACCGGCCCCTATATCGACAGTGTACTTGGTGGGGGAGGCTCGCCGCCATGAACCTGCTTCTACTCAACCTTATCCTGGCTTTGGTATGGGGCGCTGTGACGGCCAGCTTCGCGCTGGGAAATTTGATTTTTGGGTATGTGCTCGGCTTTATTGCGTTGTGGTTGGTCCGCGACCGGTTTGAGGCGCGTAACTTCAATCGCCCCTGGCGAATGCTGCGGCTGATGTGGTTATTCCTATCAGAGCTATTCTTATCCGCGTTTCGGGTGGCCCGGGACACCGTCAGCCCGCGGATGGGCTTTCGTCCCGCCATTATCGCGGTGCCGCTCGACGTCGAGAATCGCGTGGAGATTATGCTTCTCGCAAACCTGATCAGCCTCACGCCGGGGACTCTGAGTGTCGATGTGTCCACTGATCGGTCCACGTTGTACGTGCACGCCATGGATGTCGACAATCCCGAAGAGCTGCGGCGCGAAATCAAAGATGGTTTCGAGCGGCGCATCAAGGAGGCTTTTGACTGAAGCCATGGTCGCGTTTGGAGAAGAATTCCTGTTGTGGTCGGTCAACATTGCCATTGGCGCGATGCTGATTTCTTTAGTGTTGACGGTCTTTCGGTTGGTGCGCGGACCGACCTTCGCTGACCGAGCCGTGGCGTTGGATATGCTTGCGCTGCTCGGCATTGGTTTTATCGGCTTGATCGCGGTGAAAACCGAGGAATGGGCATATCTCGACGTGGCGATCGCTTTTGCCCTTGTCGGATTTTTGGCGACCGTCGCTTTTGCCCGTTATATTTATCGCGAAGCAAAGCAGCGCGTCCAAACCGGCGGCGAGGCCGCTCCCCCCTCAGAGCCAGCTACAGCGCCCGGAGATCCCTCATGATCGAATTTATTGGCGGTGTGATTATCCTGTTCGGGGCGGTGTTTGCCCTCGTGGCGGGCGTGGGCCTCGCGCGATTGCCCGATCTTTATGTGCGCATGCACGCAGCCACCAAGGCGGGCACGCTCGGCGCCGGGCTGGTGCTCGCAGCCGTTGCATTGGAAGCCCAGTCATTGGAGGTGGCGACGCGGGCTATCGCGGGCTTGGTGTTTCTGTTTTTCACCGCACCCATTGCGGCCCATCTTTTGGGTCGCGCGGGGTATCTCGCGGGCGTTCCACTCTGGTCGAAAAGCTGCCTGGACGAA
>CAZWVH010000082.1:0-1829 GCA_964636945.1 uncultured Caulobacterales bacterium
CCCACTCCATCGAGGCGAATCATCCCGAATGTTATGTGATCGTTCTGCTGATCGACGAGCGGCCCGAAGAAGTCACCGACATGCAGCGTTCGGTTAAAGGCGAAGTGGTCTCATCCACTTTTGACGAACCGGCGACTCGTCACGTGGCGGTCGCCGAAATGGTTATTGAGAAAGCCAAGCGTCTGACCGAGCATGGTCGCGACGTGGTGATCCTGCTCGATTCCATCACGCGCTTGGGCCGGGCCTACAACACGGTTGTGCCGTCCTCGGGCAAAGTGCTCACTGGCGGTGTGGACGCGAACGCATTGCAACGGCCCAAGCGTTTCTTTGGCGCGGCGCGAAACCTTGAGGAAGGCGGTTCGCTGACCATCATCGCAACGGCGCTGATCGAAACCGGCAGCCGCATGGACGAAGTGATTTTCGAAGAGTTCAAAGGCACGGGTAACTCGGAGATCGTGCTTGATCGCAAAGTGTCCGATAAGCGCATCTTCCCCGCCATCGACATCATTAAGTCAGGCACGCGAAAAGAAGAGCTGATCGTGCCGAAAGAACACCTGACCAAGATGTTTGTGTTGCGACGGATCCTGAATCCGATGGGCCCCCAGGATGCAATCGAATTTTTGTTGGACAAACTGCGTCAGACCAAGACCAACGAAGAGTTCTTTGTCAGCATGAACGCCTAAGCGGTGAGCGCCAGCTACGCCCAGTTAAACATGGGCTGCAGCGTCTCTAAGGCGCTGGCCAGTTCATCGCGGTCTGGGCGTTCATGGTCGATATCGAAGCCGAAATAGTCGTTTGATCCGAGCGCTTGAACCGCAATCCCATCGCGGCGCGATAGTGTGTAAACTCCCTTGTGATACAGGCCGTACAAACGATCAGGCTGGGCTGAGAACCAGCCGATCTGTCCGCGCACGGGAATGACGCTGTCATCGCCCCAAAGCGCCCGTGCGCCAAAGCCTGTGCAATTGATGATGACGGGCTCACTGAGCGCCAAGACCTCTTGGGGCTGGGTGAACACGGCATGCTTCATCGCGCCGCCCATCATATAAAAATCATGAACCAAGCGTTGGGTGTATTCTGCAATGTTGAATGTCATCGCTTGGCCATGCCGCACTGTATTTTCAGTGGGAAATGGGTGTGCCTCGCTATCAAGCGTGCTCCATGGCGCCATCAAATCACGAATTCGAGATTCGAGCTTTGCAAATTCTTCGTCGCCGCGCTCACCGTCCGACTGAGGTTCGCGCACCGCATAGCGCGGTGTGAACTCAACTGGATCCCCCGCCAAGCCCACATATTGTTGGTGAACCGCATAGGATCGCCTCGCCCATTTTTCCCATGTATCAGGAAAGCCAGCGCCAGCTTCGGCCGTCATCGCGATACGGCTATCGGGCGACCAAGCGCCTGTGGCGCGAGAAGATCGCGTGTCCGCGGGAAAGTCTTGCGCATAAATTCGGGTTGGAACGCCGGCGCGCTGCAGCACATTGGCGACGGCCAATCCGATGCAGCCTGCGCCGATTACGGCGACGGATTCGGGGCTGTCAGTCACGGCCAGCTCGGCAGCCGCTTCAGCGGTTCCCCAGGCCAATGACCAGCCAGCACCGCCATGGCCATAGCAATGGACCACGGCTTTGTCGCCGAGCTGTTCGCGTTCAATTCGCGGCCCAGCTTTGCGAAATGGCCGGAGGCACACCGTGGTGCGCATCCAACGCGACATGGACACATTCAGCGGTTTGATCACCCATATTCCAGAAGCGTCACGATTGGCAGACCGTCCTTCACCGTCAGCGCCACAGGCCGCAACGCCAACAGCCAGCCCACTCAACGCCAGC
>CAZWVH010000082.1:1929-11075 GCA_964636945.1 uncultured Caulobacterales bacterium
GCCAGCCCACTCAACGCCAGCGCACGACGGGTCAAGACAGGTCGACTACTCATGGCAAGGCCTTCATCCTGTTAACCCCGGCAGGATTCGCATCACGGCGACCAGAATTGCGAGCACCCAGACAATTCTGAGCACGGGTTGAACCCATCGCCAAGCGCGCCCGCCGGCTTGCGCCGTGGGTTGAGGCGCGGACTCCTGGCTGAAGGAAGGCCTAGGGGCAAATGCCGTTGCGCGCCCAGATCGCATACGGTCATTGGCGCGATACTCAAGCGCAATCTGCACTTGTGACAGCCATTTGAGATGGCCCAAATGAATATACGGATTGATCGATTGATCGTGCCAAGCGAAATGGTGGTTCAGCGTGTTGAGCACGTCCAGGTTCAGCCATTTGGGGATTAGCGGATATGGCTCTTCGCCTCCAAATTCGGTGGCGTCCATCACATAGAAAAACAAGTCTTCCGAGAGCCAAGCAAACTCCTCAATGCCACTCATCTCTGCGTCGCGAAGAATGGTGTCCAACTGCTTGACGCTGGAACGACCCCACGGGCTTTCCCAAAGTTGCATGATCTGGGCATGGGCGTTGTACGGAGTGTTGGCCTCTGTAGCTCCCGTGGGTAACGGAGCGTCACGCGTCACAACACTGTCATTGTCCACCTGGTTTGGCGGTGTCGCGGAAAAGAAAACAGGCGCGTCATGCGGCGATGATACCGGCGCGTCAAAATGAGTGACGTCGTGTTGATACGTCAGATAAGCGATTAAGTTTTCATAAGCCCGACGGAGCTCCATAAATTCCTGAGGCTTTTCGTCCGGGCGCGTCACTTTGAGCCGCGTGGCATAGGCTGACTTGATGGACGCAACGTTCAAGTCATCCACGCTGAGACCGAGATTGGCGGCATCTTCAGCTAAAGACATCCATGCCCTCAATTTCATCCAATTTGGTGCTGATTGCTTTGTTCACATCTCGGATGAACCGTAGGTCTTGAGTATGCAGCGCCTGTTCGAACTCAGTGATCAGATGGTTGATGAATTCGCGCTGGTCGCCTGTGAAATTCTCGTAGACCCGCGCTAGCCGCGCCAAAAGCGCGGCGTTTTCATCTTGATCGCGCGGATTGATTTTGAGGCCAGCCAGTTCCTTGAACCGCGCGTCAATCTGGTCACGGCTCAATATCCCCGGATTGCCTTCAATCACCAGTCTGTGCTGCTTCTTGGTTGACAGAACTGTGGCGATCACTTCCAGCACACCTGAGGTGTCGTAGGTATAACGGATTTCGACCGACTCGAATTCTTTCTTGTTGTGCGGGATCGGCACCAACAGTGAGCCCAGCCGAATATTGTCCTTCACGAACGGCGACTCGCCCTGAAACACAGGGACGTCGATTTGCTTTTGACCCAACGAAACCGGCGACACCACATTCGAACGGCTCACTGGGATGATGGTGTTGCGCTCTATCAGCGGTGAAAAATGGCCTGGCTCATAGGCGTTCTCGCCCACTTGGATAGCCACTTCATAGCCCAATGTGAACGGCGCCACATCGGTCATCACCACGTCCTCGAGCGCCTCATGGCGTTGCACCAATCCCGCTTGCACCGCCGCTCCAAGCGCCACCACGTGGTCGGGATCGATGGAGTGTTCGGGAAACTTTTTGATGAGCCGGGTGATCAGCGCGCGCACGGTGGGCATACGGGTGGCGCCGCCGACAAGGATCACGCGATCCACGGAGTCCAACGCCAATTTGGAGTCCGACAAGGCGCGTTGGATGGGAAGTCGGAGCCGACGTAACAGCGGATCGGACAGCTCTTCGAATTGTTCCTGGTTGAGCTTAACGGTGCGCAATTCGCCATTATGATTGAAGTCCGCGCTGACGTCACGAGAGCTCGAAAGTTTGCGCTTCACCTCATCCGCCAGCCAACGCAAGCGTGCGCGTGCTGATTGGTCAAGCTCATCAATGTTGATCTCGAGACGATCTGCGACATGCTTAGTGAGCAGATCAGTGAAATCTTCTCCGCCGAGAAATGCATCGCCTGCGGATGCGCGCACTTCCATCACACCTGAAAACAATTCCAGGATCGAAACGTCAAACGTGCCGCCGCCGAGATCGATCACCAGAAACTTTGCGTCAGCGTTGCGATCCTCAAGGCCATAAGCCAGTGAGGCTGCTGTGGGCTCATTGACCAGTCGAGTCACGGTTAGGCCGGCCAAATCCGCAGCGGCGATGGTCGCTTTACGCTGCAGGTCATTGAAGTATGCGGGAACTGACACCACCACGTCAGTGATGGATTGACCCAAATAGGCCTCAGCGTCCGCTTTCAGCGAGCGCAATACCAAAGCGGATAGCTCTTCGGCCCGATATTTTTTATTGCCGATTTTGGCCTCGTGATCGGTGCCCATATGACGTTTGAACCGGGCCGTTGTGTGATCAGGATGCGTGACCAATCGCTCCTTTGCCGCCTGTCCAATCAGAAGCGCGCCATCATCGGCAAATCCGACGGCGGATGGGGTGAGCACACCGCCCAGCGCATTGGGGATTAATTCAGGCTCGGAGTCGCCAAAAACGGCGATGAGGGAGTTTGTCGTGCCCAAATCAATGCCAATGGGCGGATGATTACTCATGATCAGGGACCCTGTTGCAAAGAGCGATCTCGTCGACAGGATCGTTGCTCCTGGCGAGAGCGGCATACGCGGCCAATGGGCGATCACTGGCGATCAGGTCAACGCCGCTTTCTGCAATGTCACGATAGCCCTGATCATTGCCGGATGAGGCAAATTGGTCGTCTAAACTGTCACCAAAACCGAGTGTGCCGAAATTCGCCATCACTCCGCGCGCGTCAAGCTGGGCGACCAATTCACGCTTTTCCTCGCCATAGCCCACCCAGGCGATCAACCGATCCAGCGACAGCCCGCTTTCTGCCAATCGATCCACCTCGTCCATGGTCTCGATTGTGGTTGAAATCACGGCCTCGCCGTGCAGTTCAGCAACCATGGCCGCGGTGCCCGGCGCATAAGTGATGAACACCACGCGATCAAAAGCGTCGGCCTGTTTCACCAACTCAAGAGTGGCTGGAAATGTTTCGCGGGCCTTCACGTCCAATTGCAGAATTGCGCGATCCTTTGCCCAAGCCAGCGCATCCGCCAGTATGGGGACAGAAAATTCGGTCACTCCGCCATCATTGTCTTTGAGTCGGCAGTTGCGCAGCGCCGCCATTTGCGTATCGACCAGCCGGCCCGAACATGTGGTGGTGCGTTCTAACTCGCGATCGTGCATGAGCACCAAAACCCCGTCGGATGTGGTGCGCACGTCCACTTCCAGCAGCATCGGCCCCGCCGCTAACACGCGATCAAAGCTGGCAATAGCGTTTTCCGGATAGCCAGGCGCCGGGCCGCCTCGATGGGCGGAGACCAAAGCAACGCCCTGATCTTGGAGGCACGAGAGATAGTTTGGCAAACCCCGCTCATCTGCGTCCAAAACGGCTTTAGGCTCGGCCACCGCACTCGGCTCGCCAAGGCAGCCGGCGATGATCAGCGAGACGCCGATTGTTGCTGCGCGCATGGTGATGTCTCCCAATACTACTGCAGATGTTGTTTGAAAAAGCTGATCGTGCGGCCATTGGCCAGCGCGGCGTCCTCAGCGTGATAGTGCGCGCCGCCGTCTCGGGCGAAAGCGTGATCGCGCTCGGGATATTCGTGCAAGGTGACGTTGGGATGGTTGCTCAAGCCTTCCTTCATCGCGGATTGCGCCGCGGGCGGAACAAACTCGTCCTTTCCCGCAATGTGCAACATAAGCGGGGCATGGATTTTATCGGCTTCTGGCAGAAAATCCGGGATTGATACGCCGTAATACCCCACGGTGGCGTCGGCTTCCGTTCGCGCGGCGGTGAGATACGCGAGCAAACCCCCCAAACAATATCCCACGGCGCCCACCTTTCCCGTGCATGCATCGTGGGCGCGCAGTGCGTCAATTGAAGCGGAGATATCCTCAATGCCGCCATCCACATCGAACGCCTTAAATAGCTCAAAGGCGCGCCCCCATTCTTCCTCGCTGTGATCGGTCAGGATTATTCCGGGCTCGATCCGATGGAACAGATCGGGGCACAGAGCAACGAACCCCTCGCGCGCGAGCGTATCGCACACGCGGCGCATTTCCGTGTTCACGCCAAAAATCTCTTGGCACACGACGATGCCTGGCCCAGTTCCTGTGAGGCCGGGCCGGGCCAAATACCCTGTAAACTGACCGGCCGGTCCCGGGATGGTGATGTGTGTGCCGCTCATGGCGCGATCCCCTAATTGCTGTCATACGAATGCTACGAGAGTGAAGCGCTTGGGGCAATGCATGCTGGCGTTGCAGCCCATGCTTGGCCGAGCGTTGGACACCGAAGATGACAGTGCTGGCGCCGAGCCGTAAATCGACAAAGCTCAGCGCGGGAGATGATATTATGAAGGTTACGGTCAATGTCGAATGCACACCGGAAGAAGCACGCGCCTTCTTTGGCTTGCCGGATGTGCGTCCGATCAATGAAGCGATGGTGGCCCAGGTGCTCAAGCGCACCGAGTCCGGTCTTGAGCTATTGGACCCATCCGAGATGATGAAACTCTGGACCAATATGGGCGGGGTCTGGTCGGACAAAATCTTTGATGTGATCAGATCGGCCGCGAGCCAATCCTCGAGCATGTGGACCGGCGGCGCGCGCTCTCAATCCGATGACGACACCTGATCACGACACGATTTTTGCGCTCGCCAGCGCACCAGGGCGCGCAGGCGTGGCGGTCTTGCGCATTTCAGGGCCCAAAGCCGCCGACATTTTGCGCTCCATGAGCGCCAAGCTCACATTCAACCCGCGCCACATGACCATGACGTCGCTGCGCGACCATAACGGCCACGTGTTCGATCAGGCCATGACCGTCTGGTTTCCACGTCCCCATAGTTTCACCGGCGAGGATGTCGTCGAGCTTCATCTGCATGGCGGCGCGGCTGTCATCAACGCAGCCGCCGCAGCGTTGGCGGCCATGGGCGCAAGGCCGGCTGCGCCTGGCGAGTTTTCCCGGCGCGCGTTCGAGAGCGGCAAGCTTGATTTGACCCAGGCCGAGGCCATCGCTGACCTTGTTGACGCCGAAACGGAAGCCCAACGTGATCAGGCCCTGCGGCAAATGCGTGGCGACCTTAGCGCTGTATATAATGAATGGCGCGAACGCTTGATCGCCGCCATGGCGTTGATCGAAGCGGAGATTGACTTTCCCGATGAAGGCGATGTTCCCGGCGGCCAGGCGGCGCGCGCAGCCCCCGGACTTGCCGCGCTAATCTCTGAGATGGACCAGCACTTGGATGATCAGGGCCGCGGCGAGCGTGTGCGTGAGGGCTTTCACATCGCGATTATTGGCCCACCCAATGCCGGCAAATCCACGCTCTTTAACGCGTTGGTTGGTCGAGACGCGGCCATCGTCACAAATATTCCAGGCACTACGCGCGACGTGGTTGAGGCCCAAATCACCGTGAGCGGTTTCTCCGTGGTGATCGCTGATACCGCAGGTCTGCGCGATAGCGACGATGTGGTGGAGCGCGAAGGCGTGCGCCGCGCTCGTGCGCGGGCTGAGGACGCTGATTTGCGCATGCTCGTGCTCGACGCCGCCGCTCGCGACGACATGGCCACGCCGTCGTCGTTTGGAGAGATGCTGAAAGCTGGCGATGTTCTCGTCGCCAACAAGGCGGACATCGCCGATGAGGCGCGCGCGGCGCTAGAGCAGTTTGCCCTTGGCCAACCGCATGTGACGCCAATCGCGCTGTCCGCGAAAACCGGCGAAGGACTCGATGTTGTCCGCGCTTACATCGCCCGCGAAGTGACAACCCGCTTATCGGCCAGCGAAGCCCCGGCGCTGACTCGCACGCGCCACCGCCTGGCTGTGCAGCGCGCCCGCTCGGGTCTAGTCCGCGCCATGGAGCGGCTGAGCGATGCGTTGTCTTCGGGAGACGCCGTTCCCGAATTGGCCGGGGAAGACGCGCGCTTGGCCGCCCGGGCCCTGGGAGAAATTACTGGCCATGTGGACGTTGAAGAGATTTTGGATAAAGTCTTCGCGCAATTCTGTATCGGCAAATAATGTGGGCGCTTGACTCGCCGGAGTGAGGGCTGTTGCCTTGAGTCGTTCTGACTCAAGCAGAGTCAAAGCTGAATCAAACGGCCGGCCAGTGTTTCACGTGAAACATGTGAAACTGAATCCAGCAGAGTCAAACGCGCCCCCGAGCACCGATTCACTTCACGTGTCAGAGTCTAGATAGACTCCTTTTGTTCTCATCGCCGCCGCGACCGATGAACACTGCCCGGGCTTTAACGCGAGCTCGCCAGGCGCTATCTGTTCGCCATGAACCAAGAGGTAGGACACCGGGCCGCTGCGCCCCAAATCGAACGCTGGGACGTTATCGTCATTGGTGGCGGCCATGCTGGCTGTGAGGCGGCGGCAGCGGCGGCCCGCATGGGCGCGCGCACACTGCTCTTGACCCACAACGCCGACACCATTGGCGAGATGTCGTGCAATCCAGCCATTGGCGGCTTGGGCAAGGGTCATTTGGTGCGCGAGATCGATGCGCTGGACGGCGTGATGGGCCGAATTGCCGATGCCTCGGGCATCCAGTTTCGCTTGCTCAATCGCTCTAAAGGCCCGGCCGTGCGCGGCCCACGCACGCAGTCTGACCGTCAGCTCTATCGCGAGGCCATGCAGGCCGAGCTCGCCACGACTGAGAACCTCACCATCATCGCTGACGCGGCGGAGGATCTGGAGCTCAGCGGCGGGATGACGCCTCCGCGCGTCGACGGCGTCATTGGCGCCTCAGGGCGCTGCTATGCGGCTGAGCGCGTAGTGCTCACCACCGGCACCTTCCTGAAAGGCGTGATCCATCGCGGGACGGAACGCATACCAGCAGGACGGCTGCGTGGGCGCGAAAACGGCGTGGAGCCGCCGGCTGTGGGCTTGGCGGACCGGCTGTATGGGTTGGGCTTTGCTATGGGCCGGCTGAAAACCGGCACGCCGGCGCGCCTGGCCGCTGACAGCATTGATTGGGCCGGGCTTGATATGCAGCCGGCCGATGACGAGCCGGTCCCGTTCTCGTTTCTCACCGAGCGCATCACCGTGCCGCAAATCGCCTGCGGCGTGACGCACACCAGCGCGGCGACACACCAGATCATCGCCGACAATCTCGATCAGTCGGCGGTCTATGGCGGCGCCATCTCAGGGCGCGGCCCGCGCTATTGCCCGTCCATCGAGGACAAAGTGGTGCGCTTTGCCGACCGCACGGCCCATCAGATCTTTCTTGAACCGGAAGGCTTGCCGACCAGCGAACATGGCCATGTGGTCTATCCCAACGGCATTTCCACATCGCTGCCAGCCGAGGTGCAAGACGCGTTTATCGCCACCATTCCCGGCTTGGAGCGCGCGCAAATCCTGCGCCATGGCTACGCCATCGAATACGATTATGTGGACCCGCGCGAGTTGTTGCCGACGCTGGAGACCAAGCGCGTGGCCGGGCTCTATCTCGCCGGGCAGATCAACGGCACGACGGGGTATGAAGAGGCCGCCGCCCAAGGGCTGATTGCCGGCGCGAACGCGGCCATTGCTGGCCAGCATCAAGAGCCCATCGTGTTCGACCGAGCCGAAGCCTATATCGGCGTGTTGATCGATGACCTGGTGACCCGCGGGGTGACTGAGCCCTATCGCATGTTCACCAGCCGCGCTGAGTATCGCCTGACATTGCGGGCCGATAATGCCGATCAACGCTTGACCGAGCGAGGCGGCGCCTTCGGTCTTGTTCGCACCGCCCGCGCGCAGCATTTTGCGCAGAAGGCTACAGCATTGGCGAAGGCGCGAGAGGCGGCGCGCACGCTCACATTGACCCCGCCGGAGGCCGCGCGCCATGGCATCAATGTCAACCAAGACGGCCGCCATCGTTCAGTGATGGACTTGATTGGACACCCCCATGTCAGTTGGAGCGACCTGACGCGGGTTTGGCCGCAACTGGCCGAGCTGCGCCCCGACATACGCGAGCAGATCGAAATCGATGCGATCTATGCGGGTTACATCGACCGTCAGCAAGCGGACATCCTTGCGTTCCGCCGGGATGAAGATCTGCGCATTCCGGACAATCTCGATTATGCGGTTGTGGGCGGCCTGTCCAATGAGGCGCGCGAAAAACTTGAGGCCGTCCGTCCAATGACATTGGGGCAAGCCGCGCGCATTGAGGGCGTCACCCCCGGCGCCCTGACGGCCTTGCTGGGCCATGTCAAAGCGAGAGCGAAAGAACGCGCGTCGTAGGGCGGGCAAAAGCGTAAGCGTTGTTTGCCAATTTTGCACGATCGATCGAAATATGGTGGGCATGTCTTTGACATGCGCCACCCTACGAGGCCGGTGTTCATGCGCTCACGCCTCTGACGACGGTCGAGGCTGACGACTTGGGATCGTCTGCGGCGGTTGTCCGGCGTCGCACGGAGCCGCGCCTGCGCGACCATGTCGCCTTGTCTTGCGCCGTAAAATCTGGCGCCATCACGCCCATGGAAACGCGCCCAGATTTGGCCGCCGTCCAAATTTTCTATGACGGCGCCTGCCCGTTCTGCACCGCCTATGCGCGCCTTGTGCGGCTCAAGGACACCGTCGGCGGCGTGGCGATCATTGATGTGCGGTCTGGCCGGCCCGAGGCCGAGCGGTTAGCGGCGGGCGAGCTGGGCCATTTGGTCGACGCACGAACCGGCGCGCGGTTTCCCGCCGGTGCGCCAGGGGTGGACTTTGACGCCGGCAATGCAGTGATCCATGACGGCTGGCTCTACCAAGGCGGGGATGCGGTGCATCACATTGCGCGGTTGTCCAGCAAGGTGGGCGTGTTCAATCGCTTTAATGCTTGGATGTTCCGCCACCGGCGTATGACCATGGCCGCTTACCCGGCAATGCGCGGGATAAGGAATGCCATCTTAAGGCTGCTGGGCCGTTCGCAGTGGGGGGACGAACGCCACATCTCACGGCGGCTCGGCGCGGGTGACGACGCGGCTGCCAACGGGCCCAATCATTAGGCCCCGGTGCGCGAACGCGGTTACGGTTTGACGATGAGCGCTCCGCCCACCTTCACCCAAGCCGATTTCGCCGCCGCCATGCGTGTTGGGGAGGACACGGCAGC
>CAZWVH010000083.1:0-10794 GCA_964636945.1 uncultured Caulobacterales bacterium
ACTCCCTTCCTCACAGATGGGCGGCCGCCGGTGGGAGCGGATGGCCCGCCGCGCTTGTGCACTGCAACAGAGGCGGCGTCAATCGGGTTTGTATTTGGGGGATGGTCCGGCATTCCCCTCGCCCTTGTAAAGGCAAGAGGGTGAGATCAGCATTTCACGCCCGCGCGTTGCGCTTATGAAACCAAAATTGATCGTCCAAAACCATCAATCGGCCTCGATTGCGGCGCTGCAGCATTGACACCGACCACCCGCCCCGCCACTTCGCCCTCATGCCCCATGACGCTCCCGCCGCGCCCATCAGCGCTCCAGCCGCTCCGCTGACCACGCCCCGCGCCGCCCAGGCGCAGGAGGCGGCGCCCGTCATTGCGCCAGACATTGCACCGGTGCATTGGCTGATGCTGTTGGCCGCGGCGGGGCTCTATAGCGGGGCGTTCGCCTTTATCGAGCTTGGACTGACCACCGCGCCAGCCAGCGCCATCGTCATGGGCCGGCTGTGGATCGGCGCGCTGGTGGTGTGGGGTTGGATGCGGTATCGCGGCCGCCGGCTGCCGCCGCTGATCGAGGGCCGCGCGCTCAACCCGGCCTGGATCTGGTTTTCCGCGCTGGGCGTCATCGGCGCGACCCTGCCCTTCACGCTGATCAGCCTGGGTCAACGTGACGTGGACAGCGCCGTGGCCGGCATTTTGATGGCGGTGATGCCGCTGACCACCATTGCGCTCGCCCATGTGTTCGTGCCCGGCGAGCGGCTGACCGCGCGCAAGCTAACAGGGTTCATCATCGGCTTTGTCGGCGTGGCGATTCTGATGGGTCCCAGCGCGCTGCGCGATCTGGGCGGGCCACAATCATTGGCCCAGTTCATTATTCTTATCGCCGCCACCGCTTACGCAGTGAACGCGATTCTCGCCCGGCGCGCGCCCGATTTCCCCGCCAGCACCACGGCGGCGGGATTGTTATTGGCGGCGGCGATCGCCTCAACCCCGCTGGGCGTGTGGTCGCTGATCGAGGACACGGGCGGGATATCGCTCGCCTCCACCTTCGCCATCGTGGTGTTGGGCGTCGGATCAACAGGTGTGGCGACCATTTTGATCATGCAATTGGTGCGCACGGCGGGGCCGAGTTTCCTCGCGATCATCAATTACATCATCCCCGTCACCGCGACTTTCATTGGTGTGGCGTTGGGTGAAAGCTTGGGGCTGAACGTGTTCGCCTCACTGGGCGTAATTCTGCTCGGCGTCGCCATTGCAACCTGGCGGCGGGGCGGACAACGCGCTTAAAGCTGCACTTCCCCGCGTAAATATTCCACCGCCCCGCCGATCAGCACCACGTCGCCGCCGCCCGTATAGCGGCACGCCACGCGTCCGCCGCGCCGGCTCGCCTGGAAGCCCAAGACTTCAGTTTTCCCCAGCTTGGCCGCCCAATAGGGCGCAAGATCGCAAAATGATGAACCGGTGACCGGGTCCTCGTCGATGCCGCAGCCGGGCGCGAAAAACCGCGAGACAAAGTCGAGCCCGTCTTCAGCCGGCGCGGTGATGGTCAAACATCCTTCGCGCCCGGACGGCCCGTCGATCAAGCGCGCAGCAGCGACGCCGGTGGCGACGTCCAAATCGCGCACGGCGTCTTCCGATCGGAGCGCGAGCACCGAGTATTCCCCACGCAGCGCCTCGATCACGGGCTCGCCCAGAGCGTCGAGCACGGACGGCGGCGCGGTCCAAGACGTGGGCGCACGCGCCGGCAACGCCATGGCGAAGCGCTCGCCCTCGCGCATCACTGTCAACTCGCCGCTGGCAGTGGAAAACCGGATCGCCTGCGCCTCGGGCGTGAAGTGCTCCAGCGCCACAAAGCCAGACGCCAATGTCGCATGCCCGCATAGCGGCACCTCAACGGTGGGCGTGAACCATCGTAAACTCCAGGCGTGGGGATCGTGCGTGGGTCGGATGAATGCGGTTTCGGACAAATTGTGCTCGCCGGCCATGGCCTGGAGCAAATCGTCGTCCGGCCAGTCCTCATCCGGGGCGAGGTCCTCCAGAGGACACACGGCGGCCGGATTGCCCTCGAACGGCTGATCGGCGAAAGCGTCGATGATGAACACGTGAAGCGACATAAGCGGCACTCCTCACGACCTAATGCGCGGCGTAACCGGCGTTGAGATCCGCGGCGACCAGATGGGCGTCAACATACCCGATTCCGCGCGCAAACAGTGACCGCGCATCAATATAATCAACAATTCGTCCGGCGCAGCCAGCAGAGCCGGGGGCAAATCGATCAAATGCGCATCGCCCTGACGCAAATGGCGCACCCAGATCGAGGTGTCGACCAGGATCACGTATCCGGACGCCTGTCATCCATGTCATCGGCACGCCGGCGCGGAGGCGCTTCCAGATCGGTTTCGCTGCCGCTCAGCAGCGCCAATCGCCGCGCGCTTTCGCGTTCGATCAGCGCGCGCAAGGCTTCGCGCACTAATGCCGGACGTTCGTCAATTCCCGACAGGGCTTCGGCCTGGGCCAGCAGGTCATCGTCTAAATTGATCGTTGTGCGCATGAGTGTGACGCCTCGTTACATCAAAAGTGGCATCAATTTGATGTGGATTTCGTTGGTCCCGGTCCCAACCGCCCTCCTCATTTCTCCACCCTAAGCGGCCAACCATGGTCAAGCGGGCCTTGGCCAGAGCCAAAACCCGGCGCTTTGGCCATGGCGACATAGACATAGGCGCGTGCGCGTTTCACGGCATCGTCCAAGCTTTTGCCCTGCGCCAGGCTGACCGCCAGAGCCGCAGCCAGCGTGCAGCCCGTGCCATGGGTATGGCGGCTATCAATGCGGGTATCGGTGTAGCTTTCAACGCCGTCGCGGGTCACCAGCACATCTGTGACCTCCGGCCCCGGCAAATGCGCGCCCTTCACCAACGCAGCGTCCGCACCCAGGCCAATCAGAGCGTTGCCCGCGGCGGCCAAATCATCGGGCGTTTCCATATCCAAGCCGGTGAGCCGCGCCGCCTCAGGCGCATTGGGCGTCACCACAGCGCAGGCCGGGATCAATTGGGTTTTCAGGGCCTCCACAGCATCGTCGTCAAGCAGCGCATGACCGCTCTTGGCCACCATGACCGGATCGAGAACGACGGGGATCTCGCCGCCATGTTCCGTTAAGGCGCGGGCCACAGTGTTCACCGTGTCAGCCGAGCCCAACATGCCGATCTTGATCGCATCCGCGCCGATATCCTCGAGCACAACGCGGATTTGATCGGCAATCACCGACTGCGGGATGGGATGCACGCCATGCACGCCGCGCGTGTCTTGCACGGTGATCGCGGTGACCGCCGTGGCCGCGTATCCGCCTAACATGGTGACGGTTTTGATGTCGGCCTGAATGCCGGCCCCGCCGCCAGAATCTGACCCTGCGACGATCAAAACCCGGCCAATCTTGCTCATTTCGCCCTCACACAGATTGCTCAGACCACGACGTATACCGCTTGGCGAGCCAACGCCAAACCCGAGGTTTTCAGAACAAGAGAGTGTGGATTCTCGACAACACCCAGTCGCGCCCAAGCAACAGATTTGCCGAATTCGCGCCGCTTCGGGCTAGCCTTTTCACCATTGATCGCTTATTACCGTGGCCCAACCGATTTGGAGGTCCATACGTGATAACTTTTATCTAGCCATGGAGGCGGACGAACAGACGTCTCCGCGCTGCTGACGCCAAGCCATTTGGCGCGCGCGCACAACCCTCTGCTCGCCACCGTTTTCGTGACTGATGAAAGGGCGCGTTTTGCCGAAGACGCGCAGGGCCGATGACCGACGTGTCTCAAAATTTCGACGATGAACTCAACGACGACCGCACACTCTCGAACGCGGCCGTGATCCGGTTCCTATTTCAACAATGGCGACGCCGCCCACGCTTTCTGGCCGGCATGACCGTGTTCACGCTCGCTGCTGTCGCCTGCGATATCTTCCTGCCCGTGGCCACCGGCCAGTTGGTGGATGCATTGGGCGACACCAACGCCGACAATCGCGCTGCAGCGCTGTCCGCGCTCGCTCTGTTCGCCATGCTGTCGCTGGGCGCCACCATCAGCCGGTTTTTGCTGTCCCAATGCGAGATCCGGTTCTCCAGCCGCAATATGCGCGACATGACCGGGGATAGCTTCGCCACAGTGCAGCGGTTTTCCTCCGACTGGCACGCTAACACCTTCGCTGGCGCGGTGGTGCGCAAGATCACACGGGGGATGTGGGCCTATGACATGGCGACCGCGACGTTGTTCTTGGCGACGATCCCCACCACGGCCGTCTTGATCGGACTGCCGGTCATCATGTTGATCCAATGGCCGATCCTGGGCGCCTACGCGCTCTCGGTGGTGTTGGTGTTCATGATTGTCTCTGTGATCGCCTCCACGCGCTACATCAAGCCGGCCAACCTTGTCTCCAACGCCCGTGACAGTGAAATCGGCGCAGCCATCGCCGACGCCATCGGCTCCAATCCTGTGGTGAAAAGCTTTGGCGCTGAAGCTCGAGAGGAAGCGCGCATGCGCGGCGTGCTGACGCGCTGGCAGCTTGCCACCCAGCGCACCTGGAGCCGCTATGTGGCGATGTCACTGGTGCAGTCCATCACCGCGCTGATCCTGTCAGTGGGCACCATCGGCATTGCGGTCTGGCTGTGGACTCAAGGCCGGGCCAGCGCCGGCGGCGTGGCGTTTGTGATCGCTTCATTTCTCATGATGGCGGGCTATCTGCGCCGCTTTGGCGAGGAAGTGCAAAACATCCAGCGCGCGCTGGACGAGATGGAGGATCTGGCGGTGTTCAAGCGCACGCCCCCGCAAATCGCCGATGCTGCGAACGCCCGCGATTTTGTCCCCGGCCGCGGCGAAATCGTGTTCGACAACGTCACCTTCGCCTACGCCAACCAGCCCGAGGCGCTCTACCAAGATTTCTCGCTGCATATTCGCCCCGGCGAACAAGTCGCCTTGGTGGGCCCCACCGGTTCAGGCAAGTCGACCTTCGTTAAGCTGGTCCAGCGGCTGTACGATATCCAAAACGGGCGCATTGTGATTGATGGCCAAGACGTGCGTGATGTGCGCCAAGCCAGCCTGCGCCAGTCCATCGCTCTGGTGCCCCAGGACCCGGCGCTGTTCCACCGCTCGATCGCGGATAACATCGCCTATGCCCGGCCCGAGGCGACCCGCGAGCAAATCGAGGACGCCGCGCGTCGGGCCCGCGCCAATGAATTCATCGCGCGTCTGCCCCAGGGCTATGACACGCTGGTGGGCGAGCGCGGGGTGAAGCTGTCGGGCGGGGAGCGTCAACGCGTGGCCATTGCCCGCGCGCTCTTGGCTGACGCGCCGATCATCATTCTGGACGAGGCCACCTCCAGCCTCGACAACGTCACCGAACGCCTGGTGCAAGAAGCCATGGCTGAAGTGACCGCCGGACGCACCAGCATCATCATCGCCCACCGGCTTTCCACCGTGCGCGATGCGGACCGGATATTGGTGTTCGACCAGGGCCGTATTGTGGAACAGGGCCGCCACGAGGAGCTGGCCCGCAAACCCGATGGCGTTTACGCGCAATTGCACAAATTGGCGGAAATCGCGGCGTGAACTTGGTGGCGGGGAAGGCTTAGCCCTTCCCCCCATCAAACACCAGGCGCACAAAATCGCGGTACAGCAAAAGCTGGCGCGGCAGGCAGCCGGGATCGGCGGTGGCTTTCGACAAGATGATCCCGCCATCGGCGACCACTGACAGCATATCGGCCAAATCGTCTAAGCTCACATCCACCCGCGGCGGGTAGCGTTCGGCGATGCGCCCCAGCTTGGTTCGAAACCGGCCGCGCCAGCCCACAACGGCCCGCTCATTGATGGCGCGCACATCGCGATCAAACAGCTGTTCGTGGTAACAAATCGAAGCGACCATGCAGCCTGGATGGCCATTGGGCAGGTCGGCAAAAATCTCCGCCAGCATTTTGAGGGCGATCAGAAAACTGTGCAGCGGGTCCTCGCTCAAGTCCTCGGCGCGGTCGAAGACCTGGTCGAAAATGCGATCGTCATTGTCGATGTAGCGCTCGAGCAGCGCTTTCGCGAGCGCGGTCTTATCCTTGAAATGGTAGAAAAACCCGCTTTTGGAGATGCCCACCGCCGCGATCAATTCATCGATGGACGTGCCGCTGAAGCCTTTGGCGAGCACGGCCGATTCCGCCGCAGCAAGGATTTGCTCGCGGGTGGGAGGCGCTGAGCTGATACTCTCAGACATGGACCGCTCCATCGTGTGCAACTGTACCCATGGTACACCTTGATTGCATCTCGTGGTCGATTTCCAACGCCGCTGGCGCCGTTCGACAGACAAAACTCTGAAATCCCTCAGCAAATTCTCAGGACTTAAACTGGACCACAAGCGCACTATCACCGTCGATCGTTCTGAGAAATGCTCGGCTGGTCAATGATAACGCACCCGCACGACACAATGCGGGGGTCGAAAAAGAGGACGGAGTTATGCACACGGATAAGTATGGAAATGTGGTCCACGGCGCCACGCCGCTGGGCGTCGAGAAACTGAACGCCGCCATGGACATGTTTGCTTTGTTTCGGGGCGACCCGCTCGCACTGGCCGATGAGGCGCTCAAGGCGGCGCCTAACCTCGTCATGGCGCACATTCTCAAAGCGTACGCCATGGCCGTGGCCACTGAACCGGAGGCGGACGCTGGCGCTCGCATCATTGTGGAATCCATCAAGGGCAAGCCTGCCGGTGAACGCGAAGCCTCCCACATCAAAGCCTTGGAGCTTGTGCTGGACGGTGAGTGGAACAGTGCAGCATTGCACTTGGATCAACACACCATGCGCCATCCGCGCGATCTGTTGGCGCTGCAGGTCGGCCATCTCATGGATTTCTTTCGGGGCAACGCCCGCAATCTGCGTGACCGGATCGCGCGCGCGCTGCCGGCTTGGACGCCGGGCGAGCCGGGGCATAATATCCTGCTGGGGCTCTATGCCTTTGGCCTTGAGGAAACTGGCGACTACGCCAAGGCTGAGGACGCCGGACGCGCAGCCCTCGAGAGCGAGCCCTATGATGGCTGGGCCCACCATGCGGTCGCGCACGTGTTTGAAATGCAAGGCCGCACCGAACAAGGCCTGGCGTGGATGGCCGATCGCGAGCCCTATTGGTCGGTGGAGGATAATTTCTTCCAAGTCCATAACTGGTGGCACAAGGCGCTGTTCCATTTGGATTTGGGACAAAAGGACGAGGTGCTCGCCGTGTATGACCAGCGTGTGCGCGGTGATCGCAGCGAAGTGGTCATGGACCTGATCGACGCCTCCGCCCTGTTGTGGCGCGCCCAGATGTCAGGGATCGATGTGGGCGACCGCTGGAGCGACATTGCCACGGCGTGGGACAACCATGCCTACAGCCCGCTCTATCCATTTAACGACTGGCACGCCGCCATGGCGTATTTGGGCGCCGGCCGCAACGCTGACGTCAGCCGGCAGGTCTCCAAATGGCGCAGTGACCATACGCCAAACACGGAAACTGCACGGTGGGCGCACGCGACCGCCATCCCGCTGATTGAGGGCTTCGCCGCCTTCTGGACTGGCGACTATCGGCGCGCGGTGGAGATACTCCATCCCGTCCGGTTCATCGCCAATCAGTTTGGTGGCAGCCACGCCCAACGCGACATCATCGACTGGACGTTGATCGAGGCGGCCATTCGTGGAGGTTTGCGCGATGTTGCCCAAGCTCTGACCAATGAGCGGTTAGCGATCAAGCCGCATAGCGGGGTCAATCTGGGCTTTTCCAAGCGAACCCAGGCGCTCGCCTCAACCCCGATTGCGGCGGAATAGGCAGTCGCACGTCCTGATCACCCATCGCCGGGAACGCAGCTCACCCTGCGCGCTCGGTGGTGGGATCGATCATGCGGCGCACTCCAAATAGGCGCGTTCTGCGGCATCGCCCTCGCTCAGCCAGCGTAACCGCGCACGCCTTTGGCTCCGGTCGATCACTGCCTTCTCCGTCGGACCGATTGCGGCGATGCGCGTGCGCTCTTGTTCGTCATGGGCGCGCGCGGCAGCCGCCAAGTCGTCAATCAGCCCAGCATGCGTCCATCCATCAAGAACGGACCAACCCTTTTTGGCGATATCGGACGTGAACGCGCACAGCCGGTTGTGCCCCGACAGAGACGCCAGACTCAAATTGCTGTGCAATCCAATTGTCCTACAATGGGAGCGACGGTTAGCGGCCCCGACGTACCGAATTTCGCAGTTCGCGAACTGGTGGAAAGCGGATTGTGTGGCGCTACGAGTTTGCCGCGTCGATCAACGGGCTAACCCGTTCGCGCTGTGCAATCGCCGACCAGAGCGCCACGGCCTGGGCCGTTTCGCGCACATCGTGCACGCGGATCATCCGCGCCCCGGCCTGGGTCGCCCACAACGCCGCGGCCAACGATCCGCCCAGCCGGTCGTTCTCATCGCCAGCCGAAGCATCCACGGCGTGTATGAACCGTTTGCGCGAGGCGCCGAACACCAAAGGAAACCGCACAGTTTCGACCAAGTGTCGGAGGTTGCGGATCAAATCGAGATTGTGATCTAGGGTTTTGCCAAAGCCAACTCCAGGATCGACCCAGATCTTCGTTGGATCCACGCCAGCGTCCCGCGCCGCCATGGCGCGGGCCAACAAAAACCCACCCACTTCGCCCACCACGTCATCATAGCGCGGGTCAGACTGCATGGTTTTAGGCGCGCCCAGCATGTGCATGAGGATCACCGGCACGCCCAGTTCAGCGGCAGTGGCAATACTGTCCGGCGCATGACGCAGAGCGGTCACGTCGTTCCAAATGCTGGCGCCGGCATGGATCGCGGCGCGAGCGACATCCGGTTTCATGGTGTCTATCGCGATGGGAACATCGGATTGGCTGGCTAACGCCTCGATCACGGGCAACACCCGCGCCATTTCGTCGTCAGCGGTCACCGGATCAGAGCCCGGCCGCGTGGACTCTCCGCCCACATCGATGACATCGGCCCCTGCTGCGATGAGCGCCAGCGCATGTGCGCACGCCGCATCGGGCGCCAGAAATTGACCGCCATCGGAGAAACTGTCCGGCGTCACATTCACCACGCCCATGATCAACGGACGCTGTCCGTGTTCAGGCGCAACAAAGGGTCGACCGTTGGACGACAGCGTGGAGGAAGGACGTTCAGGCGCGTTCATGGCCACGGTCTAGCAGTGCGGCGTCCGGCCGGAAAGGTATTCCGAACCGGACCCGCGCGCTTAAGGAAAGACGGGATTGCCTAAGCGCCTTGTGGCTCAGGGTCGCCACCCCCGCCAAAGCCGGGCTTGTGACTGCCTTTGGACTTTGTGTCGGTCACCGGCACGGCCCCCGGGGCGGCCGTGGAGCCGCCTTCATCTTCGTCTGGGCGTTGCGGCGGTTTGCCGGCCAAGAGATCGCGGATCTCATCACCAGTCAGCGTTTCATATTCCAACAGACCTTGGGCAAGGGTTTCGTGATCTTTCGCCCTCTCGCTTAAGATCCGCTTGGCCTCCTGGTATCCCGTATCCACCAAGCGCTTGACCTCAGCATCGATGATCTGCGCGGTTTCCTCAGAAATGGTCTGAGAGCGGGTCACCGAATGTCCAAGAAACACTTCGTCTTGGTTCTCACCATAGGCCACCGTGCCCAACTTGTCCGAATAGCCCCAGCGCGTGACCATGGCCCGAGCCAATTTAGTGGCCTGGGTGATGTCGGACGAGGCGCCAGAGGTGATCTTGTCCTTGCCGAAGGTCAGTTCCTCGGCAACGCGTCCGCCCATCAAAATCGCCAAGCGTGACGTCATCTGGGTGTAGTCCATGGAGTACTGATCGCGTTCGGGCAATTGCATGACCATGCCGAGTGCGCGACCGCGCGGGATGATCGTCGCCTTATGCACCGGATCGGTGGACGGCACATTCAGCGCCACAATGGCGTGGCCGGCTTCGTGATAGGCGGTGAGTTTCTTCTCGTCCTCAGTCATCACGTGGGAGCGGCGCTCAGGCCCCATCATGACCTTGTCTTTGGCGTCCTCGAACTCCTGATTGCCCACGGTGCGTTTGCCGCGACGAGCGGCCAACAATGCGGCTTCATTCACCAGGTTGGCGAGATCAGCGCCGGAAAAGCCCGGCGTGCCGCGTGCAATGTTCTTCAGCTTGACGTCGCCCGACAATGGCACTTTGCGTGCATGGACCTTGAGAATTTTCTCTCGACCCAGAATGTCTGGATTGGGCACGACCACCTGACGGTCGAATCGGCCCGGGCGTAGCAATGCCGGGTCCAGCACATCGGGACGGTTGGTGGCGGCGATGAGGATGATGCCCTCATTGGTTTCAAAGCCATCCATCTCCACCAGCAATTGGTTCAAAGTCTGCTCGCGTTCGTCATTACCGCCGCCCAGACCGGCGCCGCGATGGCGTCCCACGGCGTCAATTTCATCGATAAAGATGATGCACGGCGCACTTTTCTTCGCTTGTTCGAACATGTCGCGCACGCGGCTCGCGCCCACGCCCACAAACATCTCCACAAAATCCGAACCGGAAATGGTGAAGAAAGGCACGTTTGCTTCGCCGGCCACGGCCCGGGCGATCAGAGTTTTACCCGTGCCTGGAGGGCCAACCAGCAACACACCCTTGGGAATTTTGCCACCAAGTTTCTGGAATTTCGCCGGATCACGGAGGAACTCCACCACTTCTTCGAGCTCTTCTTTGGCCTCATCCACACCAGCAACGTCGTCAAACGTCACCCGGCCCGATCGCTCAGTGAGCAGTTTGGCCTTGGATTTGCCAAATCCCATGGCGCCCC
>CAZWVH010000084.1:0-10666 GCA_964636945.1 uncultured Caulobacterales bacterium
CGGTTTGTCGGCGTCCCGTTTGTTTTTAGGAAACGGTGACGGGTAAAATACAATGAACCGCCAAAACATACGCATCAATATGAAGGCGTTTGATCACCGCGTCCTGGATCACTCGACGTCGGAGATCGTGAACACCGCCAAGCGGACGGGCGCAGAAGTGCGCGGGCCAATCCCGCTGCCGACGCGCATTGAACGCTTCACGGTGACGCGCAGTCCGCACATCGACAAAAAGTCGCGTGAACAATTCGAGATCCGCACCCACAAGCGTTTACTCGATATTATTGACCCAACGCCACAAACGATCGACGCGTTGATGAAACTAGACTTGGCCGCCGGCGTGGCGGTTGAGATTAAGACTGGGTAAAGGCCATGCGTACCGGCGTCATAGCAAAGAAGATTGGCATGAGCCGCGTCTTTTCCGACGACGGGGCCCATGTGCCTGTCACTGTGCTGCACATCGACACCTGTCAGGTGGTCTCGCAGCGCACGGAAGATCGCGACGGCTACACGGCGCTGCAACTGGGCGCGGGGAAAGCCAAGGCCAAGCGCGCAGGTCAGCCCATGCGGGGCCACTTTGCGAAGTCAAAAGTGGCGCCGAAGCAGAAGGTGCGTGAGTTTCGCGTTTCTGCGGACAATCTTATCGAAGTGGGCGCGGAGATCACTGCTGATCATTTCGTACCCGGTCAACGGGTTGATGTGGCAGGCGTGTCCATCGGTAAGGGTTTTGCCGGCGGCATGAAGCGCCACGGGTTTGGTGGTCTGCGCGCCTCGCACGGCGTGTCGATCTCCCATCGCGCCCATGGTTCGACCGGTCAGTGCCAGGACCCCGGCAAGGTGTTCAAAGGCAAGAAAATGGCCGGGCATATGGGTCATGTTCGGGTCACCACGCAAAACCTGGAAGTGGTGCGCGTGGACGCAGACCAGGGTTTGGTGTTGGTGCGCGGCGCGGTGCCTGGTCCCGCCAATGGTTGGGTCGAGTTGCGAGATGCGGTCAAAGGCGCTCGGGCTGATGACCTGCCCATGCCTGGAAATTTCCGTATGGCGGACGGCGGAGGATCCCAGCCTGACGCCGGAGATGATGGCGCTGAGAACAACACCGAGGCGCAGGGAGGCGACAATGAAAGCTAAGGTCGTCACCTGGGCGGGCAAAGCCAAAGGCAATATTGATCTCGACGACGATGTATTCGGCATTGCGCTCGATGATCTGCGCAAAGACTTGTTGCATCGCATGGTGCGTTATCAGCTGGCCAAGCGCCGGGCTGGCACACACAAAGTGAAAGAGCGCGGCGAAGTGGCCCGTACGGGCAAGAAGTTTGGCCGCCAAAAGGGTGGCGGTGGCGCGCGTCACGGGTCGCGCCGGGCCAATATCTTTGTCGGCGGCGGGGTGTCGCATGGTCCGCGTCCGCGCAGCTACGCCCATGACCTACCCAAGAAAGTGCGTCGCTTGGCGTTGGCGCACGCCCTGTCCTCGCGGGCAGGCGCTGAACGGCTGGTGATCTTGGACGATGATGCGCTTGAAACGCCAAAGACAGCCGATCTACGCAAGGCGTTGAGCGGATTGAAGATCTCCGACGCATTGGTCATCACCGGCGCAGAAGTGAATGAAAACCTCCGTTTGGCGGGACGCAATTTGGACAAGATCGATGTGCTGCCGGTCCAGGGGCTGAATGTCTACGACGTGCTGCGCCACGACACCTTGGTGCTCACACGCACGGCGGTGGATGCAGTGCATGCCCGGTTCCGCGGCGACGCGTCGGCTGCAGTTGAGGAGGCGGCGTAATGGCGACGGCGAAGCATTACGACACAATCGTCAAGCCGGTGATCACCGAAAAGGCGACCTTGCTGTCTGAGGACGGACGCGTGGTGTTCGAAGTGGCGATTGACGCCACCAAGAAGGATATCGCGGAAGCGATTGAAAACCTATTCAAGGTCAATGTGACCAAAGTGAACACAATCCGTGTGAAGGGCAAAACCAAGCGTTTCCGAGGCATCCCGGGCCGGCGCAAGGATGTCAAAAAAGCCATGGTCACCTTGAAAGAAGGTCAGACCATCGACGTGACAACGGGATTGTAAGGGAGAGACGGAATGGCTTTGAAAACATTCAATCCGACCTCCCCGGGCCGCCGGGCGTTGGTGCTGATCGATCGCGCTGAGCTGCACAAAGGCCGGCCTGAAAAGTCGTTGACCGAAGGTCTGACCAAATCAGGCGGACGCAATAATACCGGCCGCGTTACGGCGCGTCGGATTGGCGGGGGTGCGAAAAAGCTCTACCGCAAAATCGACTTCAAACGGCGCAAGTGGGACGTTCAGGGCCATGTGGTGCGTTTGGAATATGATCCGAACCGGACCGCGTTCATTGCTTTGATTGCGTATCCCGATGGCGACAAGGCCTACATTCTGGCGCCGCAACGGCTGGCCGCGGGCGACACGGTGACGGCGGGAGACCGTGTGGACGTCAAGCCTGGCAACGCCATGCCGCTGAAATCCATGCCCGTGGGCACAATCATCCACAATGTGGAGCTCAAGCCCAATAAGGGCGGTCAAGTGGCGCGGTCCGCGGGGGCTTACGCGCAGTTGGTTGGCCGCGATGCGGGCTATGCGCAAATTCGCTTGCTGTCGGGCGAGCTGCGCATGGTGAGCGATCAGTGCATGGCCACGGTGGGCGCCGTGTCCAATCCCGATCATCTGAACATCAATCTGGGCAAGGCCGGTCGCAAGCGGCACATGGGCAAACGCCCAGCCGTGCGCGGTGTCGCGATGAACCCGGTAGATCACCCGCACGGCGGTGGCGAGGGACGCACCTCAGGCGGCCGTCACCCGGTGACGCCATGGGGCAAGCCAACCAAAGGCCGCAAAACTCGAACCAATAAAGCGACGGACAAGTTCATTGTGCGCTCGCGCCATCAGAGAAAGAAATAGGAGAGCCTGATGCCGCGCAGTGTTTGGAAGGGCCCGTTTGTTGACGGGTATTTGTTGAAGAAAGCGGAGAAGGCGCATGAAGGTGGCCGCAAGCACGCCATCAAGACCTGGTCGCGCCGCTCCACCATCATGCCGCAGTTTGTGGGCCTGAACTTTCAGGTGCACAACGGCCAGAAGTTTGTCCCTGTGCTGATCACCGAGGACATGGTCGGCCACAAGCTTGGCGAGTTTGCGCCCTCGCGCACCTATTACGGCCACGCCGCCGATAAAAAGGCGAAGCGGAGATAGTCATGACGGGCCCAGCCAAACGACCAAAAAAGGACGCAGACGGCAAGAATGTGCGCCGCGTGGCTGACAATGAGGCCATGGCGAAGGTGCGCATGTTGCGCACCAGTCCACAAAAGCTGAATCTGGTTGCGGCAAGCATTCGCGGCAAACATGTCCAGCGCGCGCTTGATGAGCTGCAGTTCTCGCGTAAGCGCATCGCGGACGATGTGCGCAAATGCCTGAACAGCGCCATCGCGAACGCTGAAAACAACCACGACTTGGACATCGACGACTTGGTGGTGGCCGAAGCCTATGTGGGCAAGAACATGGTGATGAAGCGATTTCGTCCTCGCGCGCGGGGGCGGATTGGCCGAATCCAAAAGCCTTTTTCTGAACTGACCATTGTTGTGCGCGAAGTGGAAGGAGCTGCCTAATGGGACAGAAGGTTAATCCCAACGGGCTGCGTCTGGGCATCAATCGAACCTGGGATTCGCGTTGGTACGCGAATACCGGCGAATATGCGCGGTTGTTGCACGAAGATCTGAAGATCAAGCAATTGCTCAAGGATCGCCTGCACCAAGCGGGCATCTCCAAGATCGTGATCGAGCGTCCACACAAAAAGTGCCGCATCACAATTCATACGGCCCGTCCAGGCGTGGTGATCGGGAAGAAGGGCGGCGACATCGACAAATTGCGCAAGCAACTCGATGACATGGTCGATGGTGAGGTGTTCTTAAACCTCGTCGAAGTGCGCAAGCCGGAAATCGACGCCAAGCTGGTGGCCGAAAATGTGGCTCAACAATTGGAAAAGCGGGTGGCGTTCCGCCGCGCGATGAAGCGGGCCCTGCAATCAGCCATGCGGCTGGGCGCTAAGGGGTGCAAAATCCAAGTCGGCGGCCGGCTGGGCGGTGCGGAAATTGCGCGCGTCGAGCGCTATCAAGAAGGCTCAGTGCCTCTGCACACGCTGCGCGCCGATGTGGACTATGGCACGGCGGAGGCGTCGACTGCGTACGGAATTATTGGGGTCAAGGTTTGGGTCTATAAGGGCGAGATCATGGAGCATGATCCCATGGCCTCTGAGCGTCGCGCCCAAGACTCAGGTGAAGCGCGCGGGCGCCAAGAGCGTGATCGCCGGGCTCAAACGCGTGCGAGTGAGGGAGCGGCGTAATCATGCTTCAGCCAAAACGCACAAAATTCCGCAAAGCGCACAAGGGCCGCATTCACGGCCTGGCCAAGGGCGGGGCGGCGCTGAACTTCGGATCCTACGGTCTTAAAGCCATGGAGCCCGAGCGGATCACCGCACGTCAGATTGAAGCGACCAGGCGCGCCATCACCCGTCACATGAAGCGGGCCGGGCGTGTGTGGATCCGGATTTTCCCCGATCTGCCCGTGTCGAAAAAGCCCACCGAAGTGCGGATGGGTAAAGGTAAAGGTTCTCCGGAATACTGGGTGGCCAAGGTAAAGCCTGGTCGGATCATGTTTGAGATCGACGGCGTGCCTGATGTGGTGGCGCGTGAGGCCCTGCGTCTTGGTGCGGCCAAACTGCCCATCAAAACCAAGATCGTCACACGGGCGATGCGCGGCGAAGTGGGAGCTGATCATGGCTGATAAGAAACGGCACAAGGACCGTGTCGCCGACGTTCGGACAATGACGGCTGACGAGTTACAGGACGAGCTGGTGAAGCTCAAAAAGGAACAATTCAACCTGCGCTTTCAAGCAGCGACGGGTCAATTGCAGAGCACGGCGCGCATAGGCGAAGTGCGGCGTATGATCGCGGTGGTCAAGACCGTGATGCGTCGGCGGGCAATTGATGCGGTGGCTGCAGCGCAAGGATCGTAAGAGGAGTACGCGGTGCCAAAGCGCATACTACAAGGCGTGGTCGTGAGCGATAAGGGCGCCAAAACCGTTGTGGTTAAGGTCGAGCGCACCTATCTTCACCCCCTTCTCAAGAAGCCGGTGAAGCGCTCGAAGAAATATCACGCGCACGTCGAGGACGGCGGTGTTCCCGTGGGTCAACAAGTTCAGATCCGCGAGTGTCCGCCGAAGTCGAAGCTGAAACGTTGGGAAGTTGTTTCGCAGGTCTGATCTGAACGCCGCTGGGGCGTTGAGCAGAAACCACGAAACGGAGGTAAGTCGATATGATCCAGATGCAGACGAATCTGGAGGTCGCCGACAATTCCGGCGCCCGCCGGGTCCAGTGTGTCAAAGTGCTGGGCGGCGCCAAGCGGCGTTACGCGCATGTGGGCGACATCATTGTGGTGTCCATAAAAGAGGCCACACCGCGCGGCCGCGTGAAAAAGGGTGAGGTTCGCAAGGCGATTGTGGTGCGCACCGCCAACAATATCCGCCGTCGTGACGGATCAGTGATCCGTTTTGACAGCAATGCCGCGGTCCTGGTGAACAATAATGGCGAGCCCATTGGCACGCGCATTTTCGGCCCGGTTCCGCGTGAATTGCGCGCGAAGAACCACATGAAGATCATCTCGCTGGCCCCGGAGGTGTTGTAATCATGGCGGCTCGGATACGCAAAGGCGATCAAGTGGTGGTCACCACCGGCAAGGACAAAGGCCGTGAGGGCTCGGTGATCCGTGTGATGCCTGATGATAACAAAGCCATAGTTCAGGGCGTGAACATGGTGCGCCGTCATACGCGTCAGTCTCAAACCGAGCAGGGCGGCATCATCAGCAAGGAAGCCCCGATTCACGTGTCGAACTTGGCCCATATTGACCCCAAGGATGGCAAGCCCACACGTGTTGGATTTCGAATTGAGGGCGACGGCGAAGACGCGCGCAAAGTGCGATTTGCCAAGCGTTCAGGCGAGGCAATCGATGACTGAGGCGACGGCAGACTATCAACCACGGCTTAAGCAGAAATACCGCGACGTCATTCGTGCGCGGCTGCGGGAAAAGTTTAGCTATTCCAACGACATGATGATCCCGAAGATCGATAAGGTCGTGGTGAATATGGGCATTGGCGAAGCCGTGAATGATCGCAAGAAACTTCAGGCCGCCATTGGCGATTTGGCTTTAATCACAGGACAGAAGCCTGTGGAGACCAAGTCGAAGAAATCCATCGCTGGCTTTAAGGTGCGCGAAGGCATGGCCGTTGGAGCCAAGGTCACGCTGCGCCGGGACCGCATGTATGAGTTCTTGGACCGGTTGGTCACCATTGCTCTGCCGCGGGTGAAAGACTTTCGCGGCCTGAATGGCAAGTCGTTTGACGGGCGTGGAAACTACGCCATGGGGATCAAGGATCACCTGATTTTCCCCGAGATTTCATACGACAAGATTGATCAGATCTGGGGCATGGACATCATTGTGTGCACCACGGCGCACACCAATGAGGAAGCAAAAGCGTTGCTCGCAGAGTTTGAATTTCCGTTTCGGAACTAGGCAGGAGATTTCGTCGCCTCGGGCGACGTTGGACCGCTGAACGAGGCGGTGTTGAGGAGATGGCACATGGCGAAGAAAAGCGCGGTCGAGCGTAATAAAAAGCGGGAGCGAATGGCGGCTCAGTACGCGGACAAGCGAACTGAACTCAAAGCCATCATCGCTGACCGCGAGCGCCCGATTGAAGAACGCTTTGAGGCGCAGTTGAAGTTGGCGAAACTGCCGCGCAACGCCGCGCCGTCACGCATCCGCAACCGGTGCGAACTGACGGGCCGGCCGCGCGGTGTGTATCGGAAGTTGAAAATGTCGAGGATCGCACTGCGTGAATTGGGTAATCGCGGTGAGGTCCCCGGTATGGTGAAATCGAGCTGGTAGAGGCGTTACGCATGGCGATTAACGATCCAGTCGGCGATATGTTGACCCGCATCCGCAACGCAGTCATGCGTGGGCGGACGAAGGTGGTGACGCCCGCATCCAAGCTGCGCGCGCGGATCCTCGACGTATTGCAAGATGAAGGCTACATCCGCGGCTACGCGCTTGTGGAGGAGCCAGGTGCTCACCCGGTGCTTGAGATTGAGCTCAAGTATTTCGAAGGTGAGCCTGTAATCTCGGAGATCAAGCGGATCTCTAAACCAGGACGACGCGTGTATTCAGGCGCGCGTGATCTGCCTAGAGTGCAGAACGGCTTGGGGATTGCGATTTTGTCGACGCCGAAAGGCGTCATGTCGGATGACGCTGCACGCAAGAACAATGTGGGCGGCGAAATCCTGTGTCATGTAACCTAACGGTTGGAGCGTTCCATGTCGCGGATCGGAAAACAGCCCATCGAAGTGCCGTCCGGCGTCACCATGTCGGTTGACGGCGGGCAGGTGTCTGTCAAAGGGCCCAAGGGCGAGCTGTCGGCCGTGCTTCCGCGCGAAGTGACTGTGGCGCAGGACGACGGCAAAGTGACGGTAACCCCGGTGGATGAGGAACAGCGTTCGCGGGCCATGTGGGGCATGTCGCGCACCCTGATCGCCAATATGATTGACGGCGTCACGAAGGGCTTTGAAAAAAAGCTTGAACTGCACGGCGTGGGGTATCGGGCGCAAATGCAGGGTTCGGACTTGAAATTGTCCCTCGGTCTGAGCCACGACGTGATCTACAGCCCGCCGCCCGGCATTAAGATTGAAGCCGGCAAGCCGCCGACGGAAATCACGATCACTGGGGCGGACAAGCAGGCCGTGGGCCAAGTGGCGGCGGAGATCCGCCGTTATCGACGCCCCGAACCTTATAAGGGCAAAGGTATCCACTACGCCGGCGAACGAATTCGCCGCAAAGAAGGGAAGAAGAAGTGAGCGCGCGCAATTCTCAACACGGTTTGGTTCAACGAGCACTGCGCGTTCGCCGGCGGCTTAAGAAAGTCGGCGCCGGGCGCCCGCGCCTGTCGGTGTTCCGTTCTGGCAAGAATATCTACGCCCAAGTGATCGACGACGCAGGAGGCGTGACGCTCGCTGCTGCGTCCTCGTTGGATCCTTCGCTGCGCAAGAACTTGTCGGGCGGTTCGGACACCTCTGCGGCCGAGCAGGTGGGCAAATTGCTGGCCGAACGGGCCAAAGATAAGGGTGTCACCGACGTCGTGTTTGATCGCGGCGGCTACAAATTCCACGGTCGCGTGAAGGCGCTGGCCGACGCCGCCCGCGAGGGCGGCCTTAACTTTTAGGGAGCTGGCGCATGGCGCGTGATGATCGCGGCGGACGCGGCCGCAGACGAGATCGGGACGAGGCGGAAAACGAGTTTGTCGACAAGCTCGTGCACATCAACCGTGTCGCCAAAGTGGTGAAGGGCGGCCGGAACTTTGGCTTTGCCGCCTTGGTGGTTGTGGGTGATCAGGCCGGCCGGGTTGGCTTTGGCCATGGCAAGGCGCGCGAAGTGCCTGAGGCCATTCGCAAAGCCACTGATGAAGCTAAGAAAACTTTGGTTCGCGTCCCGCTGCGCGATGGCCGTACGCTCCACCATGACGGCGTGGGCTCACACGGGGCCGGTAAGGTGATTTTGCGCGCGGCGCCTCCCGGAACCGGCGTGATTGCGGGTTCAGCAGTGCGCGCGGTGCTTGAGACATTGGGCGTGCAGGACGTGGTGGCCAAGTCGCTGGGTTCATCAAACCCTTACAACATGGTCCGCGCCACGTTCGACGCGCTCAAACATCAGCGAAATCCCCGCTACATCGCCGCCAAGCGCGGCAAGAAGGTGGGCGACATTGTCAGCCGCCGCCAAGATGGCGCGAGCTCGCCCGATGCTGTGGTGGAGGGCTAAGCCATGGCGAAGAAAACGGTCACCGTGCGCCAAACCGGCAGCGCCATCCGTCGTCCCAGCGATCAACTCGCCACGCTGAAGGGCTTGGGGCTGGGTCGCATTGGCAAGCAGCGCGAGTTGGAAGATACGCCGTCGGTGCGCGGCATGATCCGCAAGGTTTCGCATTTGATTGAAGTCGTCGAGTAGCGCGAGCGCGACGGGCCGCGGCGTTGGGCTGCGGTAAGGCGTAGGGCCGAGTTCGCACATGGGTGATGTCATGAAGCTCAGCGATTTGAGCGATAACAAGGGCGCGCTGAAGGCTCGCAAGCGTGTAGGCCGAGGCGTTGGTTCGGGCTACGGCAAAACCGGCGGACGTGGCGTGAAAGGCCAGAAATCCCGCTCAGGCGTGTCGATCCACGGTTTTGAAGGCGGGCAGATGCCATTGCACATGCGCCTGCCTAAGCGCGGCTTTAACAAACCCAACCGGTTGAAGTTTTCTGAATTGAATCTTGGCCGCCTGCAGGACTTTATCGATCGCGGCAAACTGGACGCGTCTAAGCCTGTCGATGAGGACGCATTGGTGGCTTCTGGCGCCGTGCGACGCAAACTCGACGGCGTTCGACTGCTTGCGAAGGGCGAGTTGAAGTCCAAAATAAAGGTCACTGTAACGGGGGCGTCCAAACCGGCCATCGCCGCTGTGGAGAAGGCCGGCGGCGCGATTACTGTATTGCGGCCGGGACGCGAAGATGCTGAGGCGGCTGCGTCAAAAGCATAAGGCACCAGCGCGCCGTGAGACGGCCGCATGACACGCGCGAACGGAGAGTTGTATGGCGTCCGCCGCTGAGCAGCTGGCTAAGAATTTTGATCTCTCAACGCTGAGTAAGGCGACCGACCTTCATAAGCGATTGTTGTTCACCTTGGGCGCTTTGATCGTCTACCGGATCGGGACTTTCATTCCGATCCCTGGTATTGATCGTGTGGAATTCGAGGCGGCGTTTCAAAACAATGCCGCGGGCATATTGAGCATTTTCAATACATTCGCCGGCGGCGCGGTGGAGCGCATGGCGATCTTTTCGCTCAATGTGATGCCGTACATCACCGCGTCCATCATTATGCAGCTGATGGCGGCCACAGTCCCCAGTCTAGAGCGCCTGAAAAAAGAGGGCGAAACGGGACGCAAGCAGATCAACCAGTACACGCGTTATTTGACCGTGCTCTTTGCTGCAGGTCAGGGCGCGGCGATCGCCGTCGGCCTCAACAATGCGGGCATGGTGGTCAATCCGGGGATTTTCTTCATCGTCTCAGCGGTCGTCACCTTGGTGGGCGGCACCATGTTTTTGATGTGGCTGGGCGAACAAGTGACTGCGCGTGGGGTTGGAAACGGCATCTCGCTGATCATTTTCGCCGGCATCGTCTCGGTGTTGCCACGCGGTCTGGGTCAAGCCTTGGCGTTGGTGGAGCAAGGCAATTTGCTCCTGCCGGCGCTGGTCATAGCGGGTCTCATTGGCCTGGTGGTGTTCGTGGTGTTTATCGAGCGATCACAGCGCCGTTTGCTGGTCCAATATCCCAAGCGCCAAGTGGGGAATCGGATGATGGGCGGCCAGCAGTCATTTCTGCCGTTAAAGCTGAACACATCCGGCGTGATTCCAGCTATTTTCGCATCGTCTTTGTTGTTCTTGCCACTCACCATTGCCGGTTTCTCAGGCGGTGAACAGCAAGGCGTTCTGGGCGAAATCACGCGGCTGCTCGATCGCGGTCAGCCGCTCTATCTGCTGCTTTATGCGGCGATGATCATTTTCTTCTGCTTCTTCTACAC
>CAZWVH010000085.1:0-9581 GCA_964636945.1 uncultured Caulobacterales bacterium
TGCCGCGCTTGAGGTCCATCGGGTTCATGCCCGCGGCCACGCGCTTCATGCCTTCGCGAATAATCGCCTGGGCGAGAACCGTCGCGGTCGTCGTGCCGTCACCAGCTTCGTCGTTGGTTTTAGACGCCACTTCGCGCAGCATTTGTGCGCCCATATTCTCGAACTTATCGTCCAGTTCGATTTCCTTAGCGACAGTCACGCCATCCTTGGTGGAGCGCGGCGCTCCGAAGGATTTTTCGATCACCACATTGCGGCCTTTGGGACCGAGGGTGACTTTCACGGCGTCAGCCAGGATATCAACACCGCGCAGCATGCGTTCGCGCGCGTCAGCGCCAAAATGCACGTCTTTAGCAGCCATGTTAGTGCTCCTCTCGTTTAACTTCAGTTAGTGTTTAGTTCGCGAAGTTATGCAGGTTGCGCCACTTTCTCGAGAACGCCGAGAACGTCGCTTTCCTTCATGATCACCAGCTCTTCGCCGTCGATCTTCACTTCAGTTCCGGACCACTTTCCAAACAGAATGCGGTCGCCAACTTTCAGATCAAGCGGGCGCACGGACCCATCGTCCTTAATCGCGCCGCCGCCGACGGCGAGCACTTCGCCTTCCTGCGGCTTTTCTTTGGCGGTGTCAGGAATGATGATCCCGCCTGACGTTTTTTCATCTTCTTCGATTCGGCGAACCAGAACTCGGTCGTGCAAGGGACGAAACGACATCACCTTTCCTCCGTTGGGATGTGAAAACAGATTAGCGGACGCCAAACTACGCTTTAGCACTCTGCGTGTCTGACTGCTAACAGCCTGGCAGGTATGGAGGGTCGGGGAGACCGTCAAGATCATTAGTGCAGAATTTTTCACATGGCTGTGAATGAAAGCGGACGCCGTATGAGTTTCATGGCGCGTTCAGGTGTGAACGATAAGGGAGTGTGCGCGAGCGAGTTCAAGACCCAGACGGAATGGTCGTTGAGTTATCCGCAGAAATTTCGAAACGTGGACTCGTGGGTAACGATTTATGGTATGGCGTAGGCCGCAGATTATGATCGTGGTATGCGGCTTCGATCGGATAAGGGGAATACAATGAGAAAACTGGCATTTTTCGTCTTGGCTGCCGTCGTATTCGCAGCCGGATGCACAACGACAGATCAGTACGGCTATCAGTCACGCAGCAATACGCGCTCAGGCGCGCTGCTCGGCGCCATTGGCGGGGCCCTTGCCGGGTGCGCAATGAACACCAGCTCGGGCGAACAATGCGCCAAGAACGCGGCCCTCGGCGCCGGTATTGGCGCGTTAGCCGGCGCTGGCGTTGGCCAGTATATGGACCGCCAGCAGCGTGAGCTGGAGCAGCAACTGTCAGGAACGGGCGTGGGTATTCGCCGTGAGGGCGATTACATCTATTTGATCATGCCGTCAGATGTGACCTTCGCCACCAATTCGGCCTCAGTGACAGGCTCGTTTATGCCCGTGCTGGTCGATGTGGCCGCCACATTGAACAGATACCCGCAAACCGCGATCAGCGTCGAAGGCCATGCCGACAAGCGCGGTGATGATCAGTACAATATGACACTGTCGCGTCAGCGCGCGGAGAACGTGGCCAATGTGTTGGCCCGTCAGGCCGTTGATCCTGCTCGATTGAACATTGTGGGCTTCGGCGAAACGCGCCCGGTGGACCCAGGCGATAACGCAGCGGCCTATGAGCGCAATCGTCGGGTGGAAATCAAAATCATTCCGCTGACGGTTTAGAGCGTAAATCCAACAGCTAAGTAGAAAGGGGCGCTCGGACGGGCGTCCCTTTTTCATGGATGATTGTGCATTGATACCAGCGGGCGCTTGACCACCGGTCCACTTGCCTCTAGCGCACTGCACCATGACCGACACGCGCACCACCCCTCAATTACTGAATGGCCTTAGTGAGATTGCCGACCGCTACGACGCCGCACTGGTCGATATTTGGGGCGTCATGCACAATGGCGTGCGGCCTTTTGACGATGCGGTGAAGGCTTGCCAAGCCTTTCGCCAAGAGCGCGGTCCGGTGGTGTTGGTTTCCAATTCCCCACGCCCATCGCAGGGCGTGCGCAAACAACTCCGCGATATTGGCGTGCCCGATGACGCCTATGACGGAGTGGTGACTTCAGGCGATTCAACACGCGAAGAACTGGCCAAGCGCGCACCGGGACCAGCCTACGCGATCAGCCCGGATAAGGACGCCCATATCTATGACGGGCTTGGACTGGAGTTTGCGGATTTGGAGAACGCGGCGTTTGCCAGCGTGACGGGCTTATTCAATGACGCGAATGAAACGCCTGATGATTACGCGGACATCCTTCATGCCATGCGCGAACGCAATATGGAGATGGTGTGCGCTAACCCCGACGTGATCGTTGAGGTGGGCGATCGGATCATTTACTGCGCGGGCGCCTTGGCCGAAGCCTATGCAGGGCTTGGCGGGCGCGTGGTGATGGCGGGCAAGCCATTCGCGCCGATTTATGACCTCGCATTGACCACACTCGGCAAGTCTGCCGGTCGTGCGATCGCCACATCCCGGATCGTGGCCATTGGCGATGGACCGCGCACTGATTTGCGTGGCGCTAATGGCCGGGGCATTGACGCCGTGTTCGTGGTGTCCGGCATGCATGGTGTCGATAGACGTTCACTGACGGTCGAACTCGCCGCACAGCTTGCAGCGAAGGATGGCGCACACGCAGAGTTTGCGATGAAGGCCCTCGCCTGGTGAGGTCAGTCCAGGGTTAAAGCCCACAGAGCGACGTCCAGTGCAGTCTGGTCATCGCCACCACGCCGCCGGCCAACGCATCGCAGATCACCGGCGCGCCATCACCGTCAGTTCCGGTCGTCACGCGATCTTGCCTGCTCAAGGCGTCCACCCCGAGACCGAACAGGCTCGGGCCGCCGCTTTCCGGGGCAACCACCCGGTAGTCGTCTCCGAGCTTGGCTTCGCCCACCACCCAGTCGATGGTTTCGTGCAAGGTTCTGGTGCCATCGATATAGCCATAGCGTTCAGCTGCGTCGTTCGCGAACACGGCGGCGCCGTAGTCGTTCACCAGAGCGTCGCGACTGATGCCGCGATATTTTGCGACCCGCTTGAGGAATTGGTCGTAGAACTCGTCGACTATCGCATCCAGCTTTTGTTTTTCTTCGTCAGTGGGCGCGCGGAACGGATTGCCCAAATCCTTGCCGCGCCCGGCGCTAGACACATGAAGTTCGATGCCGTCGCGGGTTTCCACGCCAGACAAAGCGCCGCCAAGCGCGATGGGATTTTTGTATTGCAGAAGCGACGGGCCGATCACGCCCACCGAACCCACCACCGATCCATAGTCGGCAAATATGCCGTCTGCGTTAGCCGTCGCCCATACACCACCTGACGCGGAAAGTCCGTCCACATAAACCGCAACGGGTTTGCCGGCTGCTTTCACCGCATCCACGCCGTCGCCTATGGCTTGGGATCCCGCAATGGCGCCGCCAGGTGTGCGCACATGAAGCATCACGGCCTTAACGGCGTCGTCTTCAGCGGCGTTCTCGAGCTTTTGCTTGATGTCATATCCATACACCACACCGCTGGGGCCGAGCGGGAGCAAGGTGTTTGAACGGCGGGGCGGGTGATTGAGAATCACACCGCGAATATCCACAATGAGCACTTTGTTGCGGCTGGTGGCCTCGCCGGCGACCAACGCAGTGCTTTCCCGAGCTGGGTCAAGACTGGCGCCCATGGTGCTAGCTGCGACCATGCCACTGACAATCAATACGCCGATGGCTGCCATCATCGACACGACCAGCCCGCCAATGACGATCTTGGCCGTCATACGGATTAAGTCGCGACCGAGAGGCGGACGAACAGGGCCAACCGGGCCAAGCGGCTTAGCGGACGTATGTTCGGGACTGGTCATGGTTTGGCTCCGCGGCGATTGCACGCCCTGTTCACGATGTTATTCAAAGAATGTAGTGCACCCAACCAGTTCAACGCTAGTGGCTGTGTCAAAAACGTCATGGCGGATGCATTCAATTGCGTCCGTT
Organism: uncultured Caulobacterales bacterium; assembly: GCA_964636945.1. Lineage (GTDB taxonomy): Bacteria > Pseudomonadota > Alphaproteobacteria > Caulobacterales > Maricaulaceae > CAZADA01. The sequence continues at coordinate 4,021 of CAZWVH010000085.1, forward strand.
GTGAGCACTTTGAGACTGTGGCGTGTATTTTTCTCGGGATGCGTTACACACACAAACTCAGACAAACGATCGAAAGGCGCAGCATGGACGGGCAATACTTGGAAGACTTGGCTGTCGGTCAAACCGCCGAATTGACCCGCACTCTCGACGACGCGGCGGTCCGCGGTTTTGCGGAAGTGACCGGGGACACAAACCCCATTCACATTGATGAGGACTACGCCAAGGCCAGCAGGTTTCGCCGCCGCATTGCCCACGGCGCCCACGTTTGCGCACTGTTGTCGGCGGTGATGGGAACCAAGCTGCCCGGTCCGGGTGCGATTTACATCAGCCAAACGTTTCACTTCCTGCGTCCGGTTCGCGTGGGCGACGAGGTGCGCGCCCAGGTTGAAGTGTCAAGCATCAACCCGTCGGACAATCGCGTTGTATTCGCTTGCGCCTGCTTTGTTGGTTCGCGGAAAGTTTTAGATGGCGAAGCGGTCGCTCGGGTGGAAAACCGGCCGCAAGTTGTCGCATGACCACGCGTCGGCCAACCCTGCCACGGCTGATCCGGACCTGGTCCGGTTTGGGCGAGGGCGACCGTGGCGCAGTGGTGGCCTTGGGCAATTTTGACGGCGTTCATCGCGGCCATCAGGCCGTGATCGCATTTGCTCAGAAAGTGGCGAATCAGCACGGCGCTCCAATGGCGGTCGCGGTGTTTTCCCCCCATCCGCGTCGGTTTTTTCAACCTGACGCCCCGCCATTTCGACTGATGTCGGACAGTTGGCGTTTAAGAGCTCTGGGCGCAATTGGTGTGGAGCGGGTCTACGAGATTCCGTTTGATCGCGATCTATCGTTGATGCCGGCGCGCGATTTTGCTGAACGCGTTTTGAGCCAGGGATTGGGGGCTCGCCATGTGGTCATCGGTTTTGACTATCACTTCGGTAAAGATCGAGGCGGCGACGCCAAGGCCATGGAAACGTTTGGCGAGCAAATGGGATTTGGAGTGTCTGTTCAGCCACGCCACGACATGCATGGACAAAAAAGCTCGTCCACCGCAATTCGCGAGTTTCTCACCAAAGGCGAGCCGTTGCATGCGGCCGAAATGCTGACCAGGCCCTGGATCGTCGATGGTGTGGTCCGTCGTGGTGATCAGCGTGGTCGCACCATTGGTTTTCCCACGGCAAACGTCCCTCTCGGCGCATTGGTGCGTCCCAAATTTGGGGTCTACGTCGTGTCATTGCGGATTCACGGCGACGATATATGGCGCCATGGCGTGGCCAATATTGGCCGGCGTCCGACGGTGGAGGGGACGGAAGCGCGGGTGGAGGCGCACGTGTTTGATTTCGACGGCGATCTGTATGGTCGGGACGTGGACATTGCCGTTCACAATTTCTTGCGTGCTGAGCGTAAGTTTGAGGGCATGGACGCCCTGAAATCGCAGATAGAACGGGATGCAGGCCAAGCGCGCGAGATCGCAGTTCACCTCACATTCGATGCGCAATGAAAAATATACCGCCCAATTTTACTTGAAGCGGACGTCGTGTGTCCGCATACCCAAGTGTGCAGACTGGTATCTTTTGGGGGTACACATGACCAAATGGGGATTATCGGCAATTCTTGTCGTTGCATTGGGCGCATGCTCCATGCTCGGTGTTGTGGGTCTTGGCGACGACGAAGACGAAGCGAACGATCCAACGCCGAACGGGTCGCTGCAAGAACAGTTCGGTTATTTTGATCAGAACAACGATGGCGTGATCAGTTCGGGAGAATACTTCAATCGGCGCCGTTCGTGGTTTTTGATGAATGATGCCGACGGTGACGGCGTTGTCGGTCAAGGATGGCGCAACATTCGCCGCCCGATGGACTTCTCTCAGTACGCAGAACTTTGGATGGCCGAATTTGAACAAGCCGCTGGTTCTGACGGAGTCGTTACCTTCGCTGAGTTTTCAGACTTTGGCGGCATGTAATCTCCGACGTGCGCACCGGTCGCTATGACCGGATGGCGTGGCCGAAGTCCCAAAGAACTGCTTGGGCGCGCTGCGGCGCACAAATGCGCTTGCACAAACCTATTGGTGGCTGTTAGCTGAATAGGATGACAGCGGTTGTGATAATACGTCGGATCGATGGCCGAATTAGCCGCCCGACCTCTTAAGCCTCGCTTGAGAGAGGTCGGGATACATCACGACACTTGCAATTTAACCGCATAGGCCCGCCGCCATGACCGACGCCACGTCCACCACAAAAGCGCCCGCTCAAACAGGTCGCGACTATAAAGAAACCCTGTTTCTGCCGAAAACCGACTTTCCCATGCGCGCCGGTCTGCCTAAGGCGGAGCCGACAATCTTGCAGCGTTGGGACGACATCGGCCTTTACCAACGCATGCGCAAAGAGGCGGCGGGGCGGGAGAAATTCACGCTGCATGACGGACCGCCCTACGCCAATGGGCATCTGCATATCGGTCATGCGCTCAACAAGATCTTGAAGGACTTGGTCACCCGTTCGCGCCAATCCATGGGCTATGATGCGCCCTATGTGCCAGGCTGGGATTGCCACGGTCTGCCTATTGAATGGAAGGTGGAGGAGGCGTTTCGCGCCAAGGGCAAAGCCAAGGACGACGTGCCTCCGGCGGAGTTTGTAAAGGCGTGCCGTGAATACGCCGCCCAATGGATCGACGTGCAGCGCGAGGAGTTCAAACGCCTTGGCGTGGTGGGCGATTGGGACAACCCCTACGTTACCATGGACCCGCCCACTGAGGCGATCATCGTCAGTGAATTCCTCAAATTCGTGGAGAGCGGCCAAGTTTATCGCGGCTCAAAACCGGTGATGTGGAGCCCGGTGGAGCGCACGGCGTTGGCCGAGGCTGAGGTGGAATATCACGAACACCAAAGCCACACGATCTGGGTGAAATTTCCGGTGGTGGCCGGACCCAAGGCGCTCGAAGCGGCGTCCATCGTCATCTGGACGACGACGCCGTGGACGATTCCCGGCAATCGGGCGGTAAGCTACGGGCCAAGTTTGAAATATGGCCTTTACCGCGTAGACGCGATTGAAGAGGGGCTGGAGTTTCAGCCCTGGGCGAAAGTCGGCGATCATCTGGTGGTGGCTGATAAACTGGCTGAGGACGTGTTTCGTGCGGCGAAAGTTGCCACAGCACAGCGCGTCTCGTCCGTTTCCACCGATGACCTCGGCAAGGCAAAACTGGCCCACCCCTTTCGCGGCGTGGCGGGAACGAAAAAGTATTTCGACTTTGACGTCCCGTTGCTGGCTGGCGATCATGTCACCGACGAGGCCGGCACGGGTTTTGTCCACACCGCGCCCAGCCACGGCCAGGAAGACTTCGCTGTCTGGATGGAGCATGGCCTGGGTCAGGACAACATTCCCGATATGGTGGATGATCGGGGGGCCTATTACGATCACGTGCCTTTGTTCGCTGGCATGCGAATTCTGCGCACCGAAGGCAAAAAGGCCGGTCAAGACGGCGACGCCAATCCGGCGGTGATCAAAGCGCTGATCGAGGCGGAGGCCTTGCTGGCGCGTGGCCGGCTGAAGCACTCTTATCCCCACTCTTGGCGCTCCAAAGCGCCGCTGATCTTCCGTAACACACCGCAATGGTTCATCCGGCTGGGGGATGCCAACGAGTCTCAATCCTTGCGCGCAAGTGCGCTCAAATCCATTGAACGGGACGTGGCCTGGCATCCGCCTTCCGCAAAACATCGGTTGAGCACGATGGTGTCCGAGCGGCCTGATTGGCTGGTCTCGCGGCAACGCACCTGGGGCGTACCGCTCACTCTGTTTGTGCACAAGCAAACCGGCGAGGTGCTTCGGGACGCTAAGGTCAATGAACGCATTGTGCGCACCATCGCCCGCTTGGGTGTGGAGGCCTGGCGCACCGTGCCGACCTATAAGTTTTTGGATGGGGCCTACCCGGCCAAAGACTACGAAAAGATCAATGACATCTTGGATGTGTGGTTCGATTCCGGCTGTACCCACGCCTTTACGCTCGAGCCGCGGAAAGAGCTGCCCTGGCCGGCCGATGTCTATTTGGAAGGCTCGGACCAACACCGCGGTTGGTTCCAATCGTCATTGTTGGAATCGTGCGGAACCCGGGGGCGGGCTCCCTATAGCGCCGTTGTGACCCATGGCTTTTTCGTCGACGAAGATGGTAAGAAGATCTCCAAGTCTGATCCGAAATCGCGTGAACTGGCTCCCGACAAGATCACCAGCAAGTATGGCGCGGAAATCATTCGACTTTGGGTGGCGATGGCGGACACCACACAAGATGTGCGCATCAGTGATGAAATTCTCACCAATACTGTTGATTCCTACCGACGCATCCGCAACACCGTGCGCTATCTCTTAGGCGCTTTAGACGGATACTCCGACAAGGAAGCGGTGAAGCTCGCCGAAATGCCTGGCCTTGAGCAATGGGTGCTGCACCGCTTGTCGGAATTGGATGATATCGTACACGCAGCCTACAAACGCTATGATTTTAAGGCCGTTTTCTCGCAGCTGTTTCACTTTTGCACCAATGACCTCTCGGCGTTCTACCTCGACGTGCGCAAGGACAGCCTGTATTGCGATCGTCCCGACGCCGTCCGCCGGCGTGCGGCGCGCACAGTGATGCATTTGTGCTTTGAGCGATTGACGGTGTGGCTCGCGCCGATCCTCAGCTTCACCATGGAGGAGGCGTGGCTCTCGCGCCATGGCGATATGGACGGCTCAGTGCATTTGCAAGTTTTCCCCGAGACACCGAACACATGGCGCAATGACGCGCTCGCCGACACTTGGTCGCGCTTGCGGGTTATCCGTCGTGTGGTGTCCGGCGCGCTCGAGATTGAACGGCGCGAAAAGCGCATTGGCTCCTCGCTCGAAGCGCGCCCCACGGTGTTTCTACCCCGTAGCGAAGATCGCGCATTGATCGCCCATGAGGCCAAGCGCTCCAACGAGCCTGAGGACGGCTTTTTTGCTGATCTGTTGATCACAAGTCAGGTGGATGTGCGGGCCGACGAGCCGCCAGCCGAGGTGTTTACGCTTGAGGGCGTGGATAATATTGGTGTTGTGGCGGGAAAGGCGGCGGGCAAACGCTGTGCGCGGTCTTGGCGGGTGACGCCAGATGTGGGAACAGATCAACGCTATCCGGACCTCTCGGCGCGCGACGCCGATGCGGTCGCCCACTGGGATGCGCTTCATGACTGATGTGAGCCGGTCACTTTCACCCGCAGTTTTGCGTGACCAAATCAAGAATAATCGTCTGGCGCGAACCGGACTTTTGATCGCGTTCGCCGTGATCGTCGCAGACCAAATCTCAAAATGGTTCATTTTGGGGCCCATGGGCTTTAGCCCGGAGGGGTGCTTGGAAGCTGCTCTTGCGCATCAGCCCACCCGCGCATGCGGTCACATGCCGATCAATTCGGTGTTCGATCTGAGCATGGTCTGGAACACTGGCGTGAGTTTCGGGATGTTTTCCGCCTCGTCCATGGTGGGGCGCGTGCTGCTGATAGTGTTTGCATTAGGCTTGTCAGGCGTGCTCACCGTATGGCTGTTCCGCTCACATCGAGCCTTGACCGCCACCGCCCTAGGTT